>JBPCOG010000411.1:0-2016 GCA_051000455.1 Lapillicoccus sp.
ACCAACTACTTCGAGACCGTGCCGCGGGGGGCGATGGACCTCGCGCTGTGGCTGGAGGCGGACCGGCACGGGCGGCTGCTCGACGCGGTCAGCCAGGAGAACCTCGACAACCAGCGGGACGTCGTCAAGGAGGAGAAGCGCCAGCGCTACGACAACGTGCCCTACGGCAACGCGCTCATCGACATCTACGCGACCGTCTTCCCTCCCGGGCACCCCTACCACCACCCGACGATCGGGTCGATGGAGGACCTCGACGCCGCGAGCCTGCAGGACGTCCACGACTTCTTCCGCACCTTCTACGGTCCGAACAACTCCGTCCTCACCCTCGTCGGTGACCTCAGCGCGGACGAGGGTTTCGCGAGCGCGGCCCGGTACTTCGGGCCGCTGCCGGCCTCGGCGGCGCCGACCGCCGTCCCCGGGGAGCCGCTCGAGCCGCTGGTGGAGCCGGTCCGGCTCACCCGTCGTGAGCGGGTCCCGAACGACCGGCTGCACCTCGCGTTCCGGCTGCCGGTCGACAACAGCGCAGCGTTCTTCGCCTGCGCCCTCGCGATGGACGCGCTCGGCGGCCTCAACAGCTCCCGGCTGGTCCAGCGGCTCGTGCGCGAGGAGCAGGTCGCCACCAGCCTCAGCGCGCACACGATGGGCTTCGTCGGGGGGGTGTCGCTGGGCTTCATCACGGCGGACGTGGCGGAAGGGGCGGACCCCGACGCGGTCGAGGCAGCCATCTGCGAGGAGCTCGAGCGGTTCGCCGAGAAAGGACCGAGCGCGATCGAGATGGAGTGCGCCCTGGCCGCGACGGAGCGGGCGTGGCTCAGCGCCCTGGCCAGCCAGGAGGAGCGCGCCGACTACATCTGCCACTTCACCCTGCTGCAGGACGACCCGCAGTACGTCAACACCTTCCTGGACCGGGTCGCCGCGGTCACCGCCGAGCAGACGCGGGACGCGGCCGCACGGTGGCTCGCGCCGCACGGTCGCGCCGTCGTCGCCTACCTGCGCCGGGATGCGGAGTGAGGAGGGAGGCGCCCAGCCAGCGGGGGGCAACCGACGTCCCGCGCCCGGAGGTCGCGGGCCCGGGACCCTACGAGTTCCCCGCTGCCCAGCGTGCGACCCTCGCCTCGGGGCTGGAGGTCGTCGCATACGACGTGCCCGGTCAGTACGTCCACTCGGTCCGTCTCGCGGTCCCGCTGCCCCTGTCCCGTGAGCCGAGGGACAAGGAGGGCGTGGCGGCCCTGATGGCCCGCCTGCTCGACGAGGGCACCCTGCGCCACTCCCCGTCCGAGCTCGCCCGGCTCCTCGAGCGCAAGGGGGTCGCGCTGGGGGCCGGCATGAGCGAGGCCGGCCTCAGCGTGGACGTCGACGTCGCCAAGGGGAACCTCACCTACGCCCTGGACCTGCTGCGCCAGTGCCTCACCGAGCCCGCGTTCCCGCAGTCCGAGGTCGAGCGCGCCGTCAAGCAACGGCTGGCCGAGATCGCCCAGGAGCGCTCCATCGCGGGGCACCGCGCCGCGATCGAGTTCGTCGGGACCTACTTCGACGCCGACGACCGTGCCTCCCGGCCGACGGCGGGCCGGACGCAGACGGTCCGCGAAGTCACCCGCGAGGACGTGGCCCGGTTCCATTCGACCCAGGTCGCTCCAGGCGGGTCCACGCTCGTCATCGCCGGTGACCTCGGCGGTGTCGACGCGCTCGCCGAGATCGAGCAGGCGCTCGGTGGCTGGAGTGCTCCGGACGGCTTCGAGCCGCTCAGCCCCCCGAGCGGGCCAGCGGTGTCCGCTAGCCGCTCGCGGATCGTCTTCGTCGACCGCCCCGGGTCGGTCCAGACCGAGTTCGCCATCGGGTGCCCGGGGCCGGACCGCTGTGTCGACGGCGGCTGGGGTCCGTACCCCGTGCTCGGGTTCGTCGTCGGCGGGTCCCCGAACGCCCGGATCGACGCGGTGCTGCGCGAGGAGAAGGGCTTCACCTAAGGCATCCGCTCCGTCTTCCGACCGCGGCGACGCGGTGGGGTCTTCCTCACCG
>JBPCOG010000195.1:0-2041 GCA_051000455.1 Lapillicoccus sp.
GGCGGTGCCGGTCATGACTGTCCTCTCCACAGCAGTCGGCCTCGTGGAGCGTCGGTGGTGACCCGCTGCCCCCGCAGCCAGGTGGAGCGGACCACCCCGCGAAGCTCGCGACCGGCATACGGGCTGACCGGGTTCTTGTGCTCCAGTGCGTCCGTGTCGACGGTGAACCACTCGTCGGGGGCGACGACCGCGAAGTCGGCGTCGCGACCGGCGGCGATGGCGCCCTTTCGGGAGAGGCCGGCCAGGGCGGCGGGCCGTTCCGCCATCCAGGTGGCGACCTCGGTGACGGTGTGACCGCGCCGAGCCGCCTCCGTCCAGACGACGGGGAAGGCGACCTGCAACGAGGACACCCCGCCCCACGCCGTCCCGAAGTCTCCGGTGTCGAGGTGCTTGAGCTCGGCGACGCACGGCGAGTGGTCGCTGACGACACAGTCGACCGTCCCGTCCTCGAGGCCCTCCCACAGCTGCTGCCGGTTCGCGTCCTCACGGATGGGCGGGCAGCACTTGAAGGCCGTCTGGCCGTCGGGGATGCCCTCGGCCGCGAGGGCGAGGTAATGCGGGCAGGTCTCCGCCGTGAGCCGGAGGCCCTCGGACCTCTCGGCCCGCAGCAGGGGCAGCGCGTCAGCGCTCGACAGGTGCAGGATGTGCGACCGGCAGCCGGTGGCGCGGGCAGCGTTGACGACGGTGCTCACCGCGGCGTTCTCGGCCCGCCGGGGGCGGGAGGCGAGGAAGTCGGCGTAGCGCGGCCCGCGTGCAGTGGTCGCGCCGGCGAGCTCCTCCGCGTCCTCGGCGTGCACGAGGATGAGCGCGTCCAGGTCGGCGAGCTCGGACATCACGGAGGTGAGGCGGTGGGGCGTGAGCGGCGGGAACTCCGCGACCCCGGAGTCCGCGAGGAAGCACTTGAAGCCGAAGACCCCCGCCTCGTACAGGGGCGCGAGGTCGGCCGTGTTCTCCGGCACCGCCCCGCCCCAGAAGCCGACGTCGACGAAGCACTGCCCGTCAGCCGCCGTCCGCTTCACCTCGAGCGCGGGCACGTCGACGGTGGGGGGCAGGCTGTTGAGTGGCATGTCGATGATGGTGGTGACCCCCCCGCGCAGCGCAGCGCGGGTCGCCGAGGCGAAGCCCTCCCAGTGCGTGCGTCCCGGCTCGTTGACGTGCACATGGGTGTCGACCAGGCCCGGGAGCAGGATCTCGTCCTCGCCCAGCGTGAGCTCCGCCACGCCACGCCAGCGCTCGTCCGGGCCACCGACGTGGACCACCCGGCCTCCCGAGACGGCCACCGTCGCGGGCCGGTCCCGGCCGTCGACCGCGGCTCGGGCCGCCCGCAGGACGAGGTCGAACCGCCGGCAGCGGTAACCTGCCGAGGAGGGCTGGTCGACGGTCAAGCCGGGCGTCCCCTCCCGGTGTGCGCCCGCCAGCCTCCCTCGTCGGAGATGTCGGTGAGCCCCGGGTCGTGGTGGTGGTCCGGGCGCAGCAGGACGCCGAGCGCGGACGTCCCGTCTGACAGCTCGATGACCCCCAGCTCGAGCTCCGGCGGCTCGGCGGGCATGAAGCGGTCGCGGACGACGTCCAGGCTGACGCGGTAGAGCTCCCCGGGCACCGAAACCCCGCCCCGGGCGACCGGCTCGAGCGCGGGGAACTCGTCGCGGACGGAGTAGAACCGGTACCTCGCGGCGGTCCTCACCTCGCCGAGGAACTCGCAGTCGGCGATGTTGTGGTGCACCGCCCCGCCGGCCATTCCCTCGCCGTTGAGGAACAGGGGTACGTCTGTCATTCCTCTGCCTCCGGCTGGGTGCGCAGGGGTTCGCGCCGCGGGGGGTGGTCCCCGCGGCGGCTCGGGGTCAGCCAGTCCCGGGCCACTCGTTAAGCCAGCTCCTCGAGGAGCCGGCCGGCCTCCCGGATGCAGCGGTCGAGGTCCGGCTCGAGGTCGGTGAGCGCGTAGGCGCGCCGGATCCCCGCGCCGGCCAGCGCCTCGTCGCTGATCTGCACGACGCCGGCGACGGCGACGACCGGGACAGCCGCCCCTGCTGCAGCGGACGCC
>JBPCOG010000136.1:0-3332 GCA_051000455.1 Lapillicoccus sp.
CCACCACCTCATCGTGACGAGGTCCCCGAACCACATGTGGGCGAGCTCGTGGAGGATCGTCAGCGCGCGGCGCTCGACGAGGGCGTCGTTCACCTTGCTCCGGAACACGTAGACCTCGGCGATCGTCACGCAGCCGGCGTTCTCCATTGCGCCGGCGTTGTACTCGGGGGCGAAGACCTGGTCGTACTTCTCGAAGGGGTACGCCAACCCGAACTCGTTCTCGAAGAAGGCGAAGCCGCGCTTGGTGCAGTCGAAGATCGCCTCGTGGTCGACGAACTTCGTCAGCGACCTACGGCTGTAGATCGCGAGCGGGACGACCCGGTCGCGTGCCTGCACCACGTCGCGCACCACGTCGTAGGGGCCGGCGACGAGCGCTGTGACGTAGGAGGGCAGGCATGGCGTCGGGGGGAAGCTCCACGTCGAGACCGGTATGCCGTCCACCTCGCCTCCGGTCGCGGGCTCCGGGGTGGGGGAGTTGGACACCAGCCGCCACGCCGCGGGGGCGGTGACGGTGAACGCGAAGGTGGCCTTGAGGTCCGGCTGCTCGAACACGGCATACACGCGCCGCGAGTCCGCGACCTCGAACTGGGTGTAGAGGTAGACCTCGTCGTCGGCCGGGTCGACGAACCGGTGCAGGCCCTCGCCGGTGTTCATGTAGCAGCCGGTAGCGACGACGACCAGCTCGTTGTGGGCGGCCAGGCCCGGCAGCGCGATGCGGTGGTCGGCGACGTGCTCGCCCGGGTCGAGTGACCTGCCGTTGAGGGTGATCGACTGGACCGAGTCGCCGACGAAGTCGATGAAGGTCGCGCTGCCGGGGTCCGCAGCGTCGAAGCGGACCGTGCTGGACGTCCGGAAGGTGGTGGGCCCGGTGGTGAGGTCCAGGGCGATGTCGTAGCTGCTGACGGTGACCAGCTCCGCTCGGGCCACCGCTTCGGCGCGGGTGAGGTTCATTCCGGGCACGACGAGTCTCCTGCTGGTCTGGGGGCTTGGGGGCCATCCTCCCACGCCCCGAGGTGGGTGCGAAGATGGCGGCATGAGTGCTGCGAAGAAGAACGCCGTCCGGATGTGGTTCGACCCGGCCTGCCCGTGGGCCTGGATGACCTCCCGCTGGCTCATGGAGGTCGAGAAGGTGCGGGACATCTCGCTCACGTGGTCGGTGATGAGCCTGGCGGTCCTCAACGAGAAGCGGGACCTGGGCGAGGACTACGGGGAGCTGATGGACCGCTCGTGGGGTCCGGTGCGGGTCGTCGTCGCCGCCGCGCAGGTGCACGGGGACAAGGTCGTCAAGCCGCTCTACGACGCGATGGGCACCCGGATCCACCCCGGTGGCATGAAGGACTACGACCAGGTCGTGACGGAGTCGCTCGAGGAGTGCGGACTCCCGCCCGAGCTGGCCAAGGCCGCCCACCAGAAGAAGTACGACGCCGCACTCCGTCGCAGCCACAAGGAGGGGATCTCCCTCGTCGGCACCGACGTCGGCACCCCGGTGGTCTCCGTCAACGGCGTCGCCTTCTTCGGACCGGTCGTCACGCCCGCCCCGCGAGGAGCCGCCGCCGGGAAGCTGTGGGACGGGTGCGTCCTCGTCGCGGGCACGCCCGGGTTCTACGAGCTCAAGCGTTCGCGCACCCTCGGCCCGATCTTCGGCTGAGGGCGGCGCCGCACATGCGCGTCCACATCGGTGGTGACCATGCGGCATACGAGCTGCTCGGTGCCCTCGTCGAGCACCTGCGCCAGGGTGGCCACGAGGTGACCGACCACGGTCCGCACCACCTCGACCCCGAGGACGACTACCCGGTGGCGGTGCTGCGCACGGCAGAGGCGGTGGCGGCCGACCCGCAGTCGCGCGGCGTCGTCCTCGGCGGCTCCGGGAACGGGGAGCAGATCGCGGCGAACAAGGTCGCCGGGATCCGGGCCGCGCTCGCCTCGACGCCGGAGCTCGCTGCGCTCGCGAGGCTGCACAACAACGCGCAGGTCGTCTCGATCGGTGCCCGGTTCACGGCGACGGAGGAGGCGAAGGAGATCGTTGACACCTTCCTCGCCACCGACTTCAGCGAAGAGGCCCGGCACGTGCGCCGCCTCGATATGGTGAGTCGGTACGAGAGCCACGGCGTGCTGCCCGGGCCGGGCTGATCACGGCGGGCCGAGCGCGAGGGGCTGATCACGATAAGGCGTCCGTTGGTCAGGCTTTGGTAAAGAGCCCGGCGGCCCCGCGACCCCGGCCCTAGGGTTCACGAAATGGCGGGGAACACGAACATCCTCACGGGACGATCTCGCCGGGCGGGGGCAGGGGCGTCCGGGCGGGAGGCTTTCGGCAATCTCGAGCGCGCCCGGTGGGCCGCGATCGCGAGTCGGCCGGCCCTGGTGCTGCTCGGCGTTGCCGCCGCCATCCTCATGAACCTCTGGCCGAACCTCACGGCATGGAGCGTCTACGCGCCGCTCATCGTGCTTGCCGGGATCTTCCTGACGCCGGGCTGGGTCAAGGCCATCTACGCGACCTACCTGCTCGAGATCGTCGCCACGGCGGCCCGCAGTGATCGGGGCTACGAGGAACGCACCGGGGCCTTCGTGGCCCTGGTCGCCCTTGCCCTGATCATGATGCTGATGGTCGCGATGTCCCAGTCGCGGGCGCGGCTGGGGGTCCAGGGCAGCCGCGGGGAGACCATGCTCGTCGACCTGCGCGACCGGCTCCGGGCCCTCGGCGAGCTGCCCGAGCTCCCACCGAGCTGGCATGCCGAGACCGCGGTCGAGTCGGCCTACGGCGACGCGTTCTCGGGCGACTTCGTCGTCGCGAACAGCTCCCCTGACGGGCGGTGCCTGGAGGTTGCCCTGGTCGACGTGTCCGGCAAGGGCGCCCAGGCCGGCACCCGGGCACTGTTGTTGTCCGGCGCGGTCGGGGGGCTCCTCGGCGAGCTCGAGCCGGAGCGGTTCCTCAAGGCGGCCAACTCCTACCTGCTGCGGCAGCGGTGGGGGGAGGGATTCGCGACGGCGATCCACGTCTCGCTCGACCTGGGGACCGGTGACTTCACCATCGGGCGTGCGGGGCACCCTGCGGGTGTCCAGTTCGCCGCTGGCTCCGGCCGGTGGTCCCTGCTCGACACCAGCGGTGGACCCCTCCTCGGCGTCATCGACGGCGCCTCCTTCCCCCGCAGCACGGGACGGCTGCAGCGAGGGGACGCCCTGGTGCTCTACACCGACGGGGTGATCGAAACCCGCCACCGCGACCTCACCAACGGGCTGGACCGGATGCTCGGCACCGCGGAGCGCCTCGTGCCGCACGGCTTCGGCGGTGGGGCGGCCCGGCTGTGCGCCACGGCCGGAGGGGGGGAGACGGA
>JBPCOG010000070.1:0-2356 GCA_051000455.1 Lapillicoccus sp.
GGGCTGTCCACCGCGTCGCGCAGCGCCTTCGCCTGCTCGACCGTCTGCTCGGTGTCGTGGGCCAGCCGCGGGTCGACCTCGATGGAGACGCGGCCGTCCTGGCCGCCAGTCGACTCGAAGAGGGGCATGAACATGCCGCAGGCGTCCTGCACGTCCTGGGTCGTCATGGCGAAGACGGACTCCTCGAGGGTCCGCCCCGCCTCCTGCAGCTCCTTCACCTGGCCGTTGTACGCGTCGCCCACCGCCAGGGCCGCCTGGAAGATCGACGGGTTGGTGGTCACGCCGACGACGCTCATCGTGTCGATGAGCTCCTTGAGGTTGCCGGTGGTGAGCCGGTCCCGGGACAGGTCGTCGAGCCAGATCGACACTCCCGCGTCGGACAGGGCCTGCAGGTTGGCGTTGGGCATGGTCACGTTCCCTTCTTTGCGGTGCTCTTGGCAGTGCTCTTGGTAGTGCTCTTTGCAGCGGCGCCCTTGGTGGCGGCGCTGTTCCGCGTCGTCGTGTCGGTCTTCGTCGTGCTCCCCCGCTTGCGCGGGCTGGTCGCGGTGACGTCGGGGGCGTGGTCCGGGGCCCTGGCGGCCCTGATGGAGTCCTTTGCGGCCGCGACGACGGCGGCGGGCGTGATCCCGAACTCACGGAAGAGGGTCTGGTAGTCGGCGGACGCCCCGTAGTGCTCAAGGCTGATGCACCGGCCGGCGTCGCCGACGATGTCGTGCCAGCCGAACGCCACCCCGGCCTCCACGCTGACCCGGGCCCGCACGCCCGGGGGTAGCACCTTGTTGCGGTAGGCCTTCGGCTGCTCCTCGAACCACTCCCGGCACGGCATCGAGACGACCCGGGTGCGGATCCCGGACCGCTCCAGCCTGGCTCGCGCCTCCACCGCGAGGCTGACCTCCGACCCGGTCGCGATGAGGATCACCTCCGGGCTCTCCGTGCCGCTCTCGCCCCCGTCGACGAGCACGTAGGCGCCCTTGGCCACGCCGGCGGTCGACGCGTAGGTGGTGCGGTCGAGGACCGGCACCGCCTGCCGGGTGAGGGCAAGTCCGGCGGGCCGCGCGTTGCGGAGGATCTGCCCCCACGCGGCCGCCGTCTCGTTGGCGTCCGCCGGCCGGACCACGTCGAGGCCGGGGATCGCCCGCAGCGCGGCGAGATGCTCCACCGGCTGGTGGGTGGGCCCGTCCTCCCCGAGGCCGATGGAGTCGTGCGTCCACACGTAGGTCACCGGCAGCTGCTGGATGGCGGCGAGCCGCACCGCCGGGCGCATGTAGTCCGAGAAGACGAGGAAGGTCCCGCCGTAGGGCCGGGTCAGGCCCTCGAGGGCGATGCCGTTGAGGATCATCCCCATGCCGTTCTCACGGATGCCGAAGTGCAGGGTCCGCCCGTACGGGTCGCCCTTCCACGCCGCGGTCTGCCGGTTGCGCGGGACGAACGACGGCTCGCCCTCCATCGTCGTGTTGTTGGACTCGGCGAGGTCGGCCGAGCCGCCCCACAGCTCCGGCATGACCGGCGCGAGGGCGGTGAGCACCGCGCCGGAGGCGGCCCTGGTGGCCAGCCCCTTCTCGCTGTCGGCGGGGAAGCTTGGCAGTGCCGCGTCGACGCCGTCCGGGAGCTTCCCCGCAAAGAGCCTGTCGAGCAGCTCGGCGCGCTCCGGGTTCGCCCGTCGCCACCCGGCATACCGCTTGTCCCACTCCCGGTGTGCCGCCTTGCCGCGCTTGACGACCCCCCTCGCGTGGGCCAGCACCGCGCGTTGCACGGTGAACGTCTTGCCGGGGTCGAAGCCGAGCAGCTCCTTGGTCCGGGCGACCTCCTCGTCGCCGAGTGCGGAGCCGTGCGACTTGCCGGTGTTCTGCTTCGTCGGTGCCGGCCACGCGATGATCGTGCGCAGGATGATGAGGGTCGGCTTGTCGTTGACCTCCCGGCCGGAGCGGAAGGCCGCCAGCAGCGCGTCGACGTCCTCGACGTACCGCCCGCCGTCCGGGGTGTCACCGCGCCAGTCGACCGTGACCACGTGCCAGCCGTAGGCCTCGAAGCGCCCGCCCACGTCCTCGGAGAACGAGATGTCCGTGTCGTCCTCGATGGAGATGACGTTCTGGTCGTAGAGCAGGGTCAGGTTGCCGAGCTCCTGGTGCCCGGCGAGGGCGCACGCCTCGTGGGTGACGCCCTCCATCATGTCGCCGTCGGAGGCGATGACGTAGACGTGGTGGTCGAAGGGGCTCTGCCCGGGCCGCGGGTCCGGGTCGAGCAGGCCGCGCTGGCGCCGCTGGGCCATGGCCATGCCGACCGCCGAGGCCAGTCCGGACCCGAGGGGGCCGGTGGTGATCTCGACGCCCTCCGTGTGGTGCACCTCCGGGTGTCC
>JBPCOG010000370.1:0-2225 GCA_051000455.1 Lapillicoccus sp.
TCCTCGGCGAGGTGCTGGTCGAGCTGTCGTCCCTGGAGCCGCTGGGCGACGGCGCGATGCTGCGGCTCGGGTTCTCGGGGGACGCGCTGAACGTCGCGGCCGCCGCGACCGCGGCCGGGGCCAACACGGCGCTGCTGGCCCGGGTGCCGCAGGACGAGGTCGGCGACGCCCTCGTCGCCCGGGTCGGCGAGCTCGGCGTCGACACCCGGGCCCTGATCCGGGCGCCGGGCCAGCACGGCCTCTACCTGACCCACGCCGACCCGGACGGCGAGCGGCACTTCGTCTACGTGCGCCGGGCCAGTGCCGGCTCCGAGCTGGGCGTCGGGGACCTCGACGAGCAGCTGGTCGGGTCGGCCGCCGTCGTCGTGGCGAGCGGGGTGGCCTGCGCCATCTCCGGCTCGGCGGCCGATGCCGTCCTGGCGGCGGCGCGCCGGGCCCGGCGGTTCGTCTACGACCCGAACTACCGCCCGCGGCTGGCCACGCCCGAGGCGGCGTCGCTCGCGCTGCGACGGCTCGCCCCACTCGCCGAGGTGGTCACGCCCTCGTGGCCGGCCGAGGCCAGGGCGCTGCTCGGGCTGGGGGAGTCGGCGAGCGAGACCGACGCGGTCGCCGTCCTCATCGGCTACGGCGCGGCGAACGTCGTGCTCACGTGCGGGCGCCGCGGGGCGCTGGTCGCCAGCGGGCTTGACGTCACCGAGGTCCCCGGCATACCGGCGGAGCGTGTCGTGGACCAGACCGGCGCCGCGGACTGCCTCACCGGCACCGTCGCAGCGCGGATCGCGTTGGGGGACAGCCTGGTCGACGCGGTCCGCCTGGGCGTCGCCGCCGCGTCGCTGTCCGTGCAGGGCCAGGGGGGCACCGGGTACCTGCCGTCCCTGCAGGAGAGCCGCACCCTGGCGGCCACCTCCCGGCCGGTCCTCGAGGGAAGACGGTGACCGGCCGGCTGCTGCGGCTCGACGCGGACGACGATGTCGCCGTCGCGCTCACCGAGCTCGCCGACGGGACTGCAGTCGCCGTGCCGGGCGACGCCCCCGTCACCTGTCGTGGCGGCGTCCCGCGGGGCCACAAGATCGCGTTGCGGGACCTCGAGGCGGGGGCACTGGTGCGCAAGTACGGCCACGTCATCGGCGCGGCCACCGTCCCGGTCCGGCGGGGGGAGCACGTCCACGTGCACAACCTCGCCATGCCGGACGGGGCATCCGGCCTGGCCTCCGGTGGCGGGGCTGCCGGCACCGTGGCGGCGCCGCCCGCCGACCTGCGCCGGACGTTCCGGGGCATCCGCCGGGCAGGCGGCCTCGTGGGCACCCGCAACTACGTCGGGGTGCTCACCACGGTCAACTGCTCCGCGACGGTCGCGCGCCAGGTCGTGCGGCGCACCGAGGACGAGGTCGCGGCGCTCTTCGACGAGGGGGTCGACGGCGTCGTCGCACTGACCCACGGCACCGGCTGCGGCATGTCCGCGAGCGGAGCCGGCTGGGAGGTGCTGCAGCGGACCCTGCAGGGCTACGCGCGGCACCCGAACATCGGGGCCCTCGTCGTGCTCGGCCTCGGCTGCGAGGTCAACGCGGTCAGCGGGCTGATGGCGGACCTCGGGCTCGACGACGCCCTGCCGGTCGCCTCCTTCACCATCCAGGACGCCGGCGGCACGGCCGCCGCGATCGCGCGGGGCGAGGCCCTCGTGCGCGCCATGGCGGGCGACCTGCGCGGAACCCCACGTCGGGACATGGGGGTCGACGAGCTCGTGCTCGGCCTGCAGTGCGGCGGCTCCGACGCCTGGTCCGGCCTGACCGCCAACCCCGCCCTGGGCGTCGCAAGCGACCTGCTCGTGGCCGCGGGCGGCACCAGCGTCCTCGGCGAGACCCCCGAGGTCTACGGGGCGGAGCAGATGCTGGCCGAGCGGGCGGTGCGCCCGGAGGTGGGTCAGGCGCTGCTCGACCGGATCGCCTGGTGGGAGAGCTACACGGCGGGTCAGGGAACGAGCATGGACGGCAACCCGTCACCGGGCAACAAGGCCGGCGGCATCACCACCATCCTGGAGAAGTCGCTCGGCGCCGTCGCCAAGGCGGGGCACAGCCCGCTCGCCGCGGTCTGCGGCTATGCCGAGCAGGTGCCCCGCCCGGGCTTCGTCTTCATGGACACCCCCGGCTACGACCCCGTCTCGGTCACCGGGATGGTCGCCGGTGGCGCGAACCTCATCTGCTTCACCACGGGCCGGGGCTCGGTGT
>JBPCOG010000215.1:0-8939 GCA_051000455.1 Lapillicoccus sp.
TCCAGTCGAGGCGGACCAGCCCGAATCCGCCCATCCAGAAACCGAGCACCGTCGCGATGTGCGTCGCCACGAGGCCTGCCAGCAGCGCAGCAGGCACCCGGTGCCGGGTCGCCCACCGGCGCCACGCCGGAGAGCCGCGGCGTCCGGCCGTCGTCTCCGCCAGACCGGCCGGCTGCGTCCTGAGCGCCATCGCGTCACCTCTCGAGCTCGCCGTCGTCCTCGTCCGTCGTCCTCGTCCGTCGTCCTCGTCCGTCGTCCTGGTCCGGCGTCCCCGTCCCTGAACCCGTCCCAAACCTGTCCCGGACCTGTCCCGGACCTGTCTCGGACCTGTCTCGAACCTACGGAGGGAGGTCCGTCGCGGTCAAGGGGGCACCTGCGCCGATCCGGTCACAGGCCGAGGTCGCGGCCGATCAGCTCCTTCATGATCTCGTTCGAGCCGGCCCAGATCTTGGTGACCCGCGCGTCGCGCCATGCCCGCGCCACCCGGTACTCGGTCATGAAGCCGTACCCGCCGTAGAGCTGGACGCACTCGTCGAGGACGTCGTTCTGGACCTGGGCGGACCACCACTTCGCCTTCGCGGCGTCCACGGCGGTCAGGGTCCCGGCGGCGTGGGCCGCGACGCAGTCGTCGACGTACGCCTGGGTCACCTCGAGCGAGGTCACCAGCTCGGCGATCTTGAACTTGTTGTGCTGGAACGAGCCGATCGGCTGACCGAAGGCCTTGCGCTCCTTGGTGTAGGCGATGGTCTCCCGCAGGATCTGCATCGCGTGCGCGGTGTTGGACACTGCGGCGCCGACCCGCTCCTGGGGCAGCCTCTCCATCATCGCGATGAACCCCTGCCCCTGCTCCCCGAGGCGGTTGGCGTCGGGCACCCGCACGTCGTCGAAGAACAGCTCAGCGGTGTCGGCCTCCGGCTGGCCCACCTTGTCCAGCTTGCGGCCCCGGCTGAAGCCCGCCATGCCCGACTCGAGCATGAACAGCGTGATGCCCCTCGCGCCTTTGGCCGGGTCGGTGCGGGCCGCGACGATGACGAGGTCGCACTGGTAGCCGTTGGTGATGAAGGTCTTGGACCCGTTGACGACCCAGTCGTGGCCGCTCCGGACCGCTGTGGTCCGCAGGGCAGCGAGGTCCGACCCCCCGGACGGCTCCGTCATCGCCAGCGCGCAGATGAGGTCGCCGGCCGCCATGCCGGGAAGCCAGCGCTGCTTCTGCTCCTCGGTGCCGAGCTGGACGACGTAGGGCGGGCAGACGTCGGCGTGGATCCCGAAGGACGAGGAGACCGCGGCGTTGAACTTGGCCAGCTCCTCCGCGACCACGGCGTTGAACCGGAAGTCCCCCGCTCCGCCGCCGCCGTACTCCTCCGGGATGTCGAGACCGAGCAGGCCCTGCTTGCCCGCCTCCTGCCACACTGCGCGGTCGATCGACCTGGCCTCGATGAAGTCCTCCGCGCGCGGCCGCAGCGTCCGCTCGACGAACTCGCGCGCGGAGGCGCGGTACGCCTCGTGGTCGGGGCCGTACACGTGGCGGGGCAAGCGGTCACCTCCAGTAAGTAAGCGCTTGCTTAGTGTCCCCCACCTGCGCCATGCTGTCAACGTGTCGGCCAACAGCACCCTGGGCACCCCGACGGTAGACCGGCTCGTCCGGGCTGCCGCGGACGCGTTCGCCGACAAGGGGTTCCACGCGACGACGACCCGGGACATCGCCTCCCGGGCTGGGCTGAGCCCCGCCGGTGTCTATGTCTACTTCCTGTCCAAGGAGGACCTGCTCTTCCACCTGAGCAGGACCGGACACATGCTCGCCCACCGGATCGTCCAGGACGCGGTGGCTGCGTCGCCCCGCCCCCCGGAGCAGCTTGCCGCGGTGATGTCCCGCTTCGCCCGGTGGCACGCGGAGCACTACCAACTCGCGCGGGTCGTCCAGTACGAGTTCCCCCACCTCACCGCCGAGCACCGGGCGAGCGTCCTCGCCCTGCGCAAGCGCATCGACTCCAGCGTCCGGGCGGTCCTCGAGGACGGGGTCCAGACCGGTGACTTCACCGTCGACGACGTGCCCGACACCGCACTGGCCCTGCTGTCGATGATCGTCGACGTCGCCCGGTGGTACTCACCCTCGATCAGCCGCACCCCGGCCGACATCGGCAGGACGTATGCCGCGCTCGGGCTTCGTCTCGTGGCTTCCTCGGGGTGAGCCCGGGCGCGGCAGCACGACAACAGGACCACGACGGCACGATGACAGCACGCGGACGAGCCGGGAGCGGGGCGCCCGGTGGCTATGCCTGGTCGAGGCCGACCGCCACGGCCCCGAGCGAGCGGTCCCGGGTCTACCGGAAGACCAGCTGAGTGCCCGTCTCGTCGCGTTGGCAGGACTCGAGCCGGACGGCGTGCGAGCGCAGCACGAAGGCGAGCATGCCGAGGTCCCCCGGCGTGTGCCCCCTGGCGAGCACGACAGTGCCATCGGCGAAGCAGATGCGGACGGCGTGGGGCCCCGGTGCCGGACGGATCGCCCGCACCGGCACGGATCGGCGCACCAGTGGCTGCAGCCGCGCGGCCAGGAGGACGTCGACCTCGTGGGAGTGCTCCGCGTGCGCCCGCGCAAAGAGCTCGTCGAGCTCGACGACGTCACCCGGACTGAGGACCGGCTCGTCGGGACCCCGGCCCGAACGGCGAGCGGGCGCTCCGGAGGCACGGCGCGCCCACCGTGGCAGCCACCCGCCGGGACGGGCCGAGACCGCGCCGACGATGACCGCACGCAGGACCGCAGTGCCGACGACGGCCCCGAGCAGCACCAGGACGATGACCTCCACCAGCCCATTGTGCGCGCGAGGGGGGCTCCCCGTCATCTCCGGGCCGGACCCCGGCCGGACCCCGGCCGGCGCAATCAGTCGCGGGTGAGCTTGCGGTAGGTAACCCGGTGCGGGCGGGCGGCGTCCTCGCCGAGCCGATCGACCTTGTTCTTCTCGTAGGAGTCGAAGTTGCCCTCGAACCAGTACCACGCTGCCGGGTCCTGCTCGGTCCCCTCGTAGGCGAGGATGTGCGTGACCACCCGGTCGAGGAACCACCGGTCGTGGCTGATGACCACCGCGCAGCCGGGGAAGTCGAGCAGCGCGTTCTCGAGCGAGCCGAGCGTCTCCACGTCGAGGTCGTTGGTCGGCTCGTCGAGCAGCAGGAGGTTGCCCCCCTGCTTCAGCGTCAGCGCGAGGTTGAGCCGGTTGCGTTCCCCGCCGGAGAGGACACCGGTGGGCTTCTGCTGGTCGGGACCCTTGAAGCCGAACTGCGACACGTAGGCGCGGGACGGGATCTCGACGTTCCCGACCTTGATGAAGTCCAGCCCGTCGGACACCGTCTCCCAGAGGTTCTTGCGCGGGTCGAGTCCGGACCGGGCCTGGTCGACATAGGAGATGCTGACTGTCTCCCCGACCTTGACCACCCCCGCGTCGGGGTCCTCGAGGCCGACGATGGTCTTGAACAGCGTGGTCTTGCCGACCCCGTTGGGACCGATGACGCCGACGATCCCGTTGCGGGGCAACGTGAAGGACAGGCCGTCGATGAGCAGCCGCTCGCCGTAGCCCTTCCGGAGCTCCCTCACCTCGATGACCGCCGAGCCCAGGCGCGGGCCGGGGGGGATCTGCAGCTCCTCGAAGTCCAGCTTGCGGGTCCGGTCCGCCTCGGCTGCCATCTCCTCGTACCGGCCCAGACGCGCCTTGGACTTGACCTGCCGTCCCTTGGCATTGGACCGCACCCCCTCGAGCTCGTCCCTGAGTCGTCTGGCGAGATTGGCGTCCTTCTTGCCCTGCACCTGCAGCCGCTGGCTCTTCTTCTCCAGGTAGGTGGAGTAGTTGCCCTCGTAGGGGTACAGGCGGCCGCGGTCGACCTCCGCGATCCACTGTGCGACGTTGTCGAGGAAGTACCGGTCGTGGGTGACGGCGAGCACCGCGCCGGGGTAGGACGCGAGGTGCTGCTCGAGCCAGAGCACGGACTCGGCGTCGAGGTGGTTCGTCGGCTCGTCGAGCAACAGCAGGTCGGGCTTCTGCAGCAGCAGCTTGCAGAGGGCGACCCGGCGGCGCTCCCCCCCGGACAGCAGCCTGACGTCAGCGTCCGGCGGCGGGCACCGCAAGGCGTCCATGGCCTGCTCGAGCTGGCCGTCGAGGTCCCAGGCGTCAGCGTGGTCGATCTCCTCCTGCAGCCTGCCCAGCTCCTCGAGCAGCGAGTCGTAGTCGGCGTCCGGCTCCGCCATCTCGAGGGAGATCTCGTGGTACCGGTCGAGCTTGGCCTTGATCTGCCCGGCGCCCTCCTCGACGTTGCCGAGGACGGTCTTGTCCTCGTTCAGCGGCGGCTCCTGCAGGAGGATCCCCACGGACGCGCCGGCAGCGAGGCGAGCCTCCCCGTTGGAGGGCTGGTCGAGACCGGCCATGATCCTGAGGATCGTCGACTTCCCGGCGCCGTTGGGACCCACCACCCCAATCTTGGCGCCCGGCAGGAACGACATCGTCACGTCGTCGAGGATGACCTTCTCGTTGTGCGCCTTGCGCGCCTTGGTCATGGTGTAGATGAACTCGGGCATGGGATGAACGATATCCGCCGTCCCGTGGCGCACCGAATCCGTTCACCAGCGCCGACCCTCAGCCCCCCCGCCCCCCGGCCGGCCCGCGGCAGGGACCGCCGAGCGCGGGCGCGGGCCTGCCGACGTGCGGATCGGGTCGAATGGTCCCCGCTCAGACGGCTGAGCCGACCACGTAGGGGTCGGTCTCGGCGTCCTCGACGGCGCGCCCGAAGCCACCCGGGACCAGCGGGCCGACGCGTTCCGACTCCCGAGGCCCGGCCGACGCGCCGGGCGCTTCGTCGTCGTCCGTCCCCTCGGGCGCTCCGTCGTGTAGCGCGGACTGGATGTCGCCGTCGGCGAGGCGGTCGTTCTGCTCGAACTGGGCCCGGGCCACCTTCTGGAACGTCGCCTGCCCGCGGGTCAGGTCGTGGCCGACGTTGTAGGCGTCCACCTCGACCGAGGTCATGTTCTGCCCGCCCTCGGTCGCCCACTGGTTGACGCGCAGCCGGCCGTAGACGATGGCCGGCTCGCCCTTGTGCAGGCTCGCAGCGACGTTGGCGCCGAGCGCGTTGAACGCGACGACGTTGACGTAGTTGGTGTTGCCGTCGACGAACTCCCCGTTGCCTTGGCGACGCCTGGTCGTCGAGGCCAGCCGGAACGTCGTGAACGGCTTGCCAGCCTTGGTCGAGCGCGCCTGCGGGTCGGCCACGAGGTTGCCCACCACGGTCACGAAGCTCTCGTTCATGGTTGATCTCCCACTCTCTCCGGTCCTCCCGCCCGTGCGGCGGGACCAGCCAAGCGTGGGCATGCCGGTCGGTCGCGGGCCACCTCCGCTCGCTGCCTGTGGACGGCGAGCACTCAGCGGTCGGGGCTGTTGAGTGCAGCCTCCAGCCGCTCGCGGGTGGTGCGGTGCCGGTCCAGCACCTCGCGGACCGGTGTGACGATCCGCTCCTCGGCGACCCCGCCGATCGAGTCCGTCAGCCGCCGCGCGACGAGTGCCCTGCGACGCCGGGCACCAACCCGGCCGATCACCCTGGACAGCCACGCCCCGAGGATGCCGACCACCAACCCGCCGGCCAGCAGCAGGAAGGGGTACGGCAACGGTCCCCAGCGGGGCGTGTCGATCTGCGGGAGCTGCAACCAACCGATCACGCCCAGCACGACGAGCCAGCCGAGGCCAGCGAGCGCCGCGGCACCCGTGACCCACTGCAGCAGTCCCATCACCCGCCACCACACCGGGTTGCGGGCGCGAAGCGGGGTGCGCAGCACCGCCCGGTCGAGCGCATCGGCCAGGTCGGCGGTCCCGGGTGACGCCGCGGCGGCGACCGCCTCGGACCAGCGCAGGGGAAGCTCCGCTCCCGCGCCGTCCGCCAGGTCCCGGGTCGCCAGAGTGACCGCCGAGCGCGCCGCGGGCGACGGGGCCGGGATCGACGAGCGCCCGAGCACGGCGCGCACGTCCTTGTCCAGGACCCCGGCGGCACTCGCACCCGGGGTCTCCAGCCGGAGCCTTCTCAGCGGGTCGGGCCGAAAGGCCCGCGCCCAGCGCGTGAACAGCCAGCCGTTGCGCCCGTTCGCCTCCCGTCGATAGTCCTTCTCGACCGCCGTCAGGACGACGGGCACACCTGCGGCGCGGGACAGGGCGGCGACCAAGCGGTCCCCGGCCTCCGTGCCGACTGCTGGCTCCGCGTCGGCCACGCCGGCCCGCAGGACCAGGGCCGCCGCGCTCACGTCCGCGGACAGCCGCTGGCGAGCCGCGCCCTGCCCGACCACCACGTTGCGGATGCGCTGCCGAAGCTCGCCCACCCCCACGCCCGTGCACGCCGACGTCGTCAGCAGCCGGGCACCCGGGACGCCGTCGGCCAGCAGGAGGCTGACGAGGTCCGCGCGGCACTGTTCCAGCGCCTGCGGGGTGAGCCGGTCGCTCTGGTTGAGGACGACCATCGTCACCGCAGCGTGCCCCGCGAACTGCTGGACGTACTCGTCGTGCAGCAGCGCATCGGCATACTTCTGGGGGTCGGTCACCCAGACGAAGACGTCACACAGCCCCAGGATTCGCTGCGCCTCCGCTCGATGCGTCAGTTCGCGCGAGTCGAAGTCCGGCAGGTCCAGCAGCACGAGACCGTCGAGACCGTCGAGACCGTCGGGATCGCCGGGACCGCCGCCACCGCCGGCACCGCCGGGACCGTCGGGACCGTCGGCACCGCCGAGCGCCGCGGGTGGCTCCCGGCGGTCCGCTGCCTCGTGCGACGGCGGCACGCGGACGTGGTGGCGCGCCGTGACCGACAGCCAGTCGAGCAGCTCGGTTGCCGGCTCCTCGCCCCACACGGCGGCGGTGGGGACGGACGTGGTCGGCCTGCGCGGCCCCACCTCCGCGACGTCGGCGCCGACCAGCGCGTTGAAGAGCGACGACTTCCCGCTGCCGGTCGCGCCGGCCAGCGCGACGACCGTGTGGCTGCCGGCGATCGAGACCCGTTCCGCCACCTTGTCGACCACCGCCCGCGCCCGGGCCGAGGCCTGCGGGTCGAGCTGCCGGCCCCCCGTCGCGACCGCCTCGCCGAGCGCGGCGGCCTGCGCCGACAGCGCCTCGGCCGAGACCCCCGTGATCCTTCTCGACCCCATACGGAGCGGGCTCACCGAGCCGCCCGGACGGCAAGCACGGCGGCCGCCAGGCGCCTGCCCTGGTCGGGTCGTACCTCGACGGACTCCACCACCGACCGGTACCGGGCCTGCTCCTCGTAGTAGAGCTGCTGGACGCGCTCGAGCAGCGCCCGGCGCGCCTTGACGGCCAGCTCGCGGACCGCCTGGTCACCGAAGATCGCCTCGAGGATCTTCTGCCCGAGCAGCGCCGTCCCGCCGGCGATCCCGGCCTCGGCACCGGTCAGGCCGCCGGTGTGCGCGAAGGCGACGAGCATGAGGACCACCCCCAACCCGTTCACGCCGTAGGCCATGACCCGAGCGGTGGTGCGCCGGTCGCGGCCCTCCTCCCGGACGAGGCTCAACACGTCGCCCTGCCAGTCGCGCACCAGCGTCTCGACCTTGCCGTCGAAGCCGGGCGAGACCCTGCCCAGGGCCGGCTCGCGCTCGAGCAGCCGGTGCCCGCCAGCGAGGTTGCGCCAGGCACGGGTCGCCACGGACGCCGCGCCCTGCGCCTCCGCGGCGATCAGCGCGGCGACACCGCTCTGGAGTGCCTCGCCGAGATCCTGGATCGGGACCGGCTGGCTCCTGAACGCCGCCACCACCCGGTCACGCACCCGCGACACCGTCGTCTCCACCTGCTTGAAGAACTCCCCCGTCCCGACGAACTCCTGCCACCGGGCGAGCACCTCCCCGCGCAGCAGCGTCCCGTCGCTCATCCCCTGGGTCACTCCGTCGCAGGCCTGGGCGTATGCCGTCTCGGCGGCGGCTCCCAGCGCGGTGGTGGCCGCGAGCTGGGCCTGGGAGGCGGCCCGCAGCGTCTCGGTGCGCGCCTCGAGGGAGTCGAGGGCGCCGGTCAGGGTCTGGCGGATGATGATGGACCGGGCGCGGGCGTCCCTGGCGAGCGCGGTCAGCCACGAGTGCAGCCGCGCCACGTGCTCGTGCGGCAGAAACCCCTCCGGGCTGAGCGTCGTCTCCACGACGGTGAAGATCGGGGCGCCGGCAAGGCCCTGGGTGCTGAGCATGGAGCCCAGATGGTCCCGGATCTCACCGACTGCCGGGGCCGGCACCCGGTCGAGGACGATGGCCACCGACGTGCCGCGCTCGGCGGCCTGCCGCAGCAGGTCCCAGGGGACGGCGTCGGCATACCGGGCCGCGGTGGTGACGAAGAGCCAGAGGTCGGCCGCGGCGAGCAGCTGGTTGGCGAGGTCGCGGTTGCTCGTCACGACCGAGTCGATGTCCGGGGCGTCGAGCAGGGCCAGGCCCGCCGGCAGGGAGTCCGAGGCGACCAGGCGCACGGCCGAGGGGTCCTCGCCCGGTCCCTCACCGCTCACCCGCGCCAGCCCCGCGAGGATGCGGGAGCCGGTGAACCACGTCGCGTCGGACGGGTGGTGGACGAGGACCGGGGAGCGCGTCGTCGGCCGCAGGACCCCTGGGCGGCTGACCGTGGAGCCGACCATCGAGTTGACGAGTGTCGACTTGCCGGCACCGGTCGACCCGCCGATGACGGCGAGGAGAGGTGCGTCCACGGACGCCAGCCGGGGGATGACGTAGTCGTCGAGCTGCCGGAGCAGCTGGACCCGGACCGCCTGTGACTCGGGCACGTCCGGCAGGTCCAGAGGCAGCGTCGACTCCTCGACCACGTCCCGCAGAGCGGTCACGGCGGAGAGGAGGTTGGTCAGGTCCGCGCCGGCGGCGACGCCTTGGGTCACCCGGGCATCCTGTCAAGTCCCGGACCACGGCTCAACTCGGGCACCGCTCGCCG
>JBPCOG010000193.1:0-8413 GCA_051000455.1 Lapillicoccus sp.
CTTCAGGACCATCCGAACCGTGTCCGGGTGCCATTCGCTCGGCTGGCCCTTGCTGTCGGGGCGCCACTTCACCTGACCCGAGCGCAGCCCCGCGGCGTTCCACTCCCGGGCGATGGCGGCCAGCGGGACACCGGCGAGCAGCGACTCGTACCCGCGGCGGATCGCGGCCGCCGCGTCCTCGCGCACGGTCATCTCTTCGTCGTCATAGCCGAATGGCCGCCGCCCCCCCACGCGCCTGCCTTGAGCCGCGGCCTGCTCCTGCTGGCGAACCTGGCGGTCGGACTTCAGCTCGACCTCGAGGCGGGCCAGTGACCCTAGGTTGTCAGCCAGATATCGGCCGGTGGCCGTCTTGAAGTCGATGTCCGGCCCGTTCACGAGCGACATGGAGGCGCCCATCGCCTTGCACGTCTCGTAGAGTCGCAGCTCGTCGCGGCGGTTGCGCTGGAGGCGGTCGAGCGCCCAAGCAATCACCACGTCGGCCTCTCCGGCGTTGAGGGCGGTGACCATCGCCTCAAAGCCGGGTCGGCGCCGGCCGGAGGTGGCGCTCATGTCGTTGTCAGCGTGCTCGGCGACGATGTCCCAGCCGCGCTCCCGCGCTCGGCGCTGGCAGTCTTCGCGTTGACGAGACACCCCGGCCTCGAGCCCGGATGGGTCTTTTGAGATTCGGAGGTAGACAATGGCTCTCACATCTGAGAGTCTACACTTCTCCGTAGCTTGAGGCACCGGTCGTAACCGCGCATGCTGATCATCCCCGCGTCGATCGCGAAGTCGAGGTCGGTGGTGGTCGTCCGTGGCAGGCGCTGTCGCCCGCGGCGAAGGACCGTGCCGGGGGCGTGCCCGTTGAGCCGCCAGTCGCAACCTGCCCATCGCTCGGCCTGGCGCGCCCGCGCGACCCGGACGCGCGCGGCGACCTCAGCCGTGCTCTCCCCCGCCTCCATCACCAGCGTCGCCCGGGAGGGGGCCGGGACGAAGACCTGCAGGTCGATGCGGTCGAGCAGGGGCCCGACGAGCTTGCCGAGGTAGGTTCGCCGCCGCTGCGGCGGGCACGAGCAGCCCAGCCCCTTGCCGAAGCCCATGCCGCAGGGGCACGGGTTCGCCGCCAGCACGAGCTGGAATCGGCACGGGTAACGCACCCGCCCCGAGGCCCGGGCGATGACCACCGAACCGGACTCGACCGGCTGGCGCAGGGCCTGCATGACCTGGGGCTTGAACTCCGGCGCCTCGTCCATGAACAGGACACCGTGATGGGCCTGGGTGATGGCCCCGGGGTGGATGTGCCCGCTGCCGCCCCCGATGACCGCCGGCATCGACGCCCCGTGGTGCGGCGCGACGAAGGGTGGCCGCCGTTGCAGGCAGGTCTGGTCGCCCAGGGTCCCCATGATCGAGGCAATGGCCGTGACCTCCATGGCCTGCTCGTCGTCCAGCGCGGGCAGGAGTCCGGGGAGCCGTTCGGCAAGCATCGTCTTGCCGGCGCCCGGGGGGCCGACGAGGTAGAGGTGGTGCCCGCCAGCCGCCGCGATCTCGAGGGCGCGCCGCGGTTCGTGCTGACCGATGACGTCGACGAGGTCCGGAACGGCCCCCGGCTCGGCGCGGACGGTGGGCACGTCAGGGACCTCGTCCGGGGTGCGTCCCCCGCCCATCAGCTGGTATCGGCGCACCAGCTCAGCGAGGTGGGCCACGGGGTGGACCCGGACCGAACGGATCAACCGGGCCTCCGCGGCGTTGGCGACCGGCACGACGACGTGACGCACCCCCGACCGGGCTGCTTCGAGCACCAGCGCCAGCACCCCGCGGATGGGGCGGACCGACCCGTCGAGACCGAGCTCGCCGAGGTGGGCGACCCGTTCGACCAGGTGCCCCGGGATGGCGCCCGATGCCACGAGGACCGCGACGGCGATGCTGAGGTCGAAGCCGGAACCCACCTTGGGCACCGACGCCGGGGAGAGGTTGACCGTGATCCGGCGCTGGGGTATCGGGTGCCCCGAGTTGGCGGCGGCAGCACGAATCCGGTCCGGCGACTGACGGCACGAGGCGTCGGGGCGCCCGCTGACCGTGAAGCTGGGCAGCCCGGCCGCGACGTCCGCCTCCACGTGCACGGCGAGACCCCCGATGCCGAGCAGGCCGACCGCCCTGGTGAGTCCGAGCCCCATCACGCCACCGACACCAGGTGCTCGATCCGGCACGGGCCGCGCCGCGGTCGCAGGACACCGACGACGTCGACGCGGACGTCGTCGAACCCCTGCTCGCCGTGGGCGGCCAGCCAGCTGCCCGCCAGCCGCCGGAGGCGCGCCAGCTTGCTGACGGTCACCGCCTCGATGGGTGAGCCGAACGAGGCGGTCCGGCGGGTCTTCACCTCGCAGACCACAAGGCATCCGCCGTCCCGCGCGACGATGTCGATCTCGCCGACTCGGCAGCGCCAGTTCAGGTCGAGGACCTGCAGGCCCTGCTCGCGCAGGTAGCGGGCGGCCATGCGTTCCCCGTAGGCACCCAGGGCGCCCGCCGCCGCGTGCGGAACTCCGGCTGGCAGTGATCGGACCATGGCGCCACCCTGGCGCCGCCGCCATGCGGGCGCGGTGCCCGCCGCCGCGACTGTGGAGGGTGGGACTCCCCCGCGACACCTGGGGACGGCCCAGGCGAGCAGATGGCCTGGCGACCAGCGACCAACGACCCAGCGGACCGAGGGACCCGCCCCCCGGGGTCAGCGCGGCAGCTCGAGGTCCGCCTTCGGCAGCTCCTCGATGTTGACGTCCTTGAACGTCAGCACCCGCACGTTCTTGACGAAGCGGGCAGGACGGTAGATGTCCCAGACCCACGCGTCGGTCATCGTCACCTCGAAGAAGACCTCGCCGTCGTCGCTGCGCACCTTCATGTCGACGGTGTTCGCGAGGTAGAACCGGCGCTCCGTCTCGACGACGTGCGAGAAGAGTGACACCACGTCGCGGTACTCGCGGTAGAGCTGCAGCTCCATCTCGGTTTCGTACTTCTCGAGATCCTCGGAACTCATCAGCCCGCCGTTCCTGTCATGGATGTGTCCTGCGGCGGACCTGCCGGCGCGTCGTCGAGGCCCTCCTGCAGTTCTATCACCCCGGGCAGCCGCCACGACCGGCGGTGCAGTGGGCACGGACCGCGCTCCCGCAGGGCGCGCAGGTGCTCGGGCGCGGCATACCCCTTGTTCACGGCCCACCCGTATGCCGGGTGCTCACCGTCGAGGGCGACCATCAGCGCGTCCCGCTCAACCTTGGCGAGGACGGACGCTGCGGCGACCGACGAGCACAGCAGGTCCGCCTTGACCATCGTCGTGACCGGGGGCGCCGGCACAGCGGGCCCCCAGCCCGCGCCGACCCCGGCGACGGCGAACAGGCCCATCTGCTCCGGGGCAGTGAGCCAGTCGTAGTTGCCGTCGAGGATGACGAGGTCCGGGACCAGGCGGAGCGCAGCGAGGGCCCGGGTGCCGGCCAGCCGCAGGGCGGCGAGGATCCCGACCTCGTCGATCTCGTCGGCAGAGGCGTGGCCGACGGCGTCGGCGCACGCCCAGCGCCGGATCCCCGGCACCATCCGCTCGCGGTGCCGGGGGGTGAGCAGCTTGGAGTCCTTGACACCCTTCGGGGCGCTGCGGCATGTCTCGTCGATGACGACGACGCCGACCGAGACCGGTCCCGCGAGGGCGCCGCGGCCGACCTCGTCCATGCCGGCGAGGACGCGGTGCCCGTCCCGCTGCAAGGTGCGCTCCACCCGTAGCGAGGGCCGCCGGCTCCGGGCCAGGGTCATGGCGTGGCGCTCACGGCGCCGGCGTACCCGACGCCGGCGGCGTGGGGGCGGTGCTACCCGGGGGCGGGACCGACCGGAAGACGCGCTCGGGCTGCGAGAGCCACGTGACGTGGTCGACGGGCCAGACGACCGTCACCGCCCTGCCGGTCACCCTCTCGATCGGAACCGAGCCGGTCCTGCCCTTGCCGTCGTCGTGCAGGCGCGAGTCGGAGGAGTCGCTGCGGTGGTCACCCATCACCCAGACCCGGCCCGCCGGGACGACGATGTCGAAGGGGGGGCGGTCGCCGTTGGGGGTGTCACCCGCCTTGACGTAGGGCTCGGTCAACGAGGCGCCGTTGACCACCAGCCGGGCGTCCGTGTCGCAGCAGGTCACGTGGTCCCCGGGCAGGCCCACCACCCGCTTGATGAGGTGGTTGTCGGAGTCGTCGGGAAGCAGGCCGACGAACACGAGCGTCGCGTGCAGGGCCCCGTTGAACCCGGTCCGCTGGACCTTCGGCGCCTCCATGAGCCAGTTGCCGGGATCCTCGAAGACGACGATGTCGCCCCGCGAGAGGTCGAACGGCCCAGGCGTCAGCTTGCTGACGATGACCCGGTCGTCCCGGACCAGCGTGTCCTCCATGGACCCGGACGGGATGTAGAACGCCTGCAGCAGCCATGTCTTGACGACGAACGACAGGACGGTCGCCATCATGACGACGATGACGATCTCCCGGACCCCGGCCCACACCGCCTGACCGAAGGTCTGCCGGTCGTCCTCCACGGCCCCGTCCTCCACGGCCTCGCTGTCACCGCCCTCGCCGTCACCGCCCTGGCCGTCGCCGCCCTGGCCCTCACCGCCCTGGCCGTCACCGCCCTCGTCCCCCGCGCCCTCGCTGTCCCCGGGCGCCGCGGCCGCTTCGGCGCCGTCGACCCCCGCCTCCTCGACCTGGGTCCGCTGGGGCTGGACCCGCTGGTCGTCGCGGCCGGGCTTGTCTTCGGACATGTCAGCGAGCAGCTCCGGACTTCGTGGAGGGGACAGAGGACAACGCGGTGCCGTCACCGAGCGACCCGAGACGATCCAGCGGCCAGTATCGCACCGTCACCTGCCCGATCACGTCATCGACGGGCACCATCCCGCCGCCCGGACGACCGAGGTAGGCCCGGGAGTCGGCCGAGTCGCTGCGATGGTCGCCCATCACCCAGATCCGGCCCGGGGGGACAGTGACGTCGAAGGTCAGCTCGCTGGGTCGGTCACCGGCGTGGAGATAGGGCTCGTCGATGCCCACCCCGTTGACGGCGAGCCGTCCCCCCGGTTCGCAGCACGAGACGCGATCCCCCGCGACCCCGACGACCCGCTTGACGTAGTCGGTGCCGGTGTCCAGGGTCAGCAGGGAGGTCGCCCAGCGGGCCAGAGGCCCGGCCCGGTCTCCCGGCCCGTCCGACGGCGCGTCGCCCCAGGCCGTCGCGCCGTCGAAGACGACGACCCGCCCACGCTCGACCGAGTCCCCCCGGACGAGACGGTTCGCCAGGACGCGGTCGCCGGGCTGCAGGAGGGGTTCCATCGAACCCGAGGGCACCGAGAACGACTGGACGAGCAGTGCCCGCACCAGCACCACCAGGACGAGCGTGGCCACGGCCACGGTGAGCCACGTCCGCACCGGCGGGGTCGTGGGGGGCTGCGGGGTCATCGCCTGGCGCAGCCCGGAGCGTCCAGGTGGGTCGCTGCCCCCGACAGCGAGGCGGACCCCTCGCCGACGCTGTCGGTCACTCCGCCGCGGTGCTCCGCGCCGGTGCGTCGCGACGCGCGCCGCCCTCCGCGTGCTGGGGCACACCACTCTCGGCGGCCCCGGCCACCGTGGTGGCCCCGCTGGCGACGGCGACTGCGTCCTGCGGTGCCCCGTCCCGGCCGGCCTGACCCCCGCCGGCCTGACCCCCGCCGGCCTGCGCCGCACGGCCCCTGCCGGACCCGGGCTTGCCGGACCCCGGGCCCTTTGCGCCTCCGCGGTCACCGGTATCGCGCTTCTCCTTGATCTTGGCGGCCTTGCCGCGCAGGTCGCGCAGGTAGTAGAGCTTGGCGCGCCGCACGTCGCCGCGGGTCACCACCTCGATCCTGTCGATGATCGGGGTGTGCAGCGGGAAGGTGCGCTCGACGCCGACGCCGAAGGAGACCTTGCGCACCGTGAACGTCTCGCCGATCCCGCCGCCGTGGCGGCGGATGACGACGCCCTGGAAGACCTGGACCCGGGAGCGGCTGCCTTCGATGACCTTCACGTGGACCCGGAGGGTGTCGCCCGCGCGGAAGCTGGGGATGTCGTCGCGCAGCGAGGCCTTGTCGATGCCGTCGAGCTTGTGCATGGCTGGTTCGCTTTCTCGCGGTGCCACAGGCCACCACTGGGTCAGTGTCGATGTGAGGGATCTCGTCCGGCCGGCCGCGCGGGGTTGCCCCGCACTCCCCCTGTGGCAGGGGCACGTCAGACGCCGGACGCGAGGGCCCAGTCTGCCAGACCCACCCGCCCGACGGAAATCGCCGGCTGCCGCGTCACGGTCCGGTCGGCTCGGGTCCCTCCTCGGCGAGAACCTCGCGGTCGCGGCCGTCGAGCTGCGCCGGGTCGAGCGCCCGGACCATGTCCGCCCTCCTGGCTGCGGTCCGGCGCAGCCGCTCGTCCCGGCGCCACCTCGCGATCCGGGCGTGGTTGCCGGACAGCAGCACCTCGGGGACCCGGCGCGTGCGCCACACCGGCGGCTTCGTGTAGACGGGGTACTCCAGCAGGCCGTCCTCGTGCGACTCCTCGACGAGCGACTCCGCGTTGCCGATGACCCCGGCGACGAGCCGGGTGACCGCCTCCAGCATGACGAGAGTGGCCGCCTCCCCACCGCCGAGCACGTAGTCCCCCAGGGACACGAGTGAGACGGGCATGTGGTCGCGGGCCTCGTCGAGGACCCGCTCGTCGATCCCCTCGTAGCGCCCGCACGCGAAACCGAGCCACGGCGACGCGGCGAGCTCCCGTGCCATCGCCTGCGTGAACGGCGTCCCACCCGGGCTGGGCACGACGAGGTGCGGGACCGCGCCCGCCCCCTGCGCCAGGAGGTGGTCGATCGCCTCCCCCCATGGCTCCGGACGCATCACCATCCCCGCCCCTCCGCCGTACGGGGTGTCGTCGACGGTGCGGTGCCGGTCGCGGGCGAACTGACGCAGGTCGTGGACGTGCACGTCGAGCAGCCCGGCCGCGCGGGCCCGCCCGATCAGCGAGAGGTCCAGCGGCGCCAGGTAGCCCGGGAAGATCGTCACGACGTCGATGCGCATCAGGCGTTCAGCTCCAGCAGGCCCTCCGGCGGGTCGATGACGACCCTGCCACCCGCGACGTCCACCTCGGGCACGAGGGCGGACACGAACGGGACGTATGCCGTGCCACCGCCGGTCAGCCTCAACACGAGCAGGTCCTGGGCAGCCCCGAGCTGGAGGCCGGCCACCGTCCCGACCTGCTCACCCCCGGTGGTGACGACGGTCAGCCCGACGAGGTCCTCCTCGTACCACTCGTCACCCGTCTCGTCCACCCGGTCCGGCCCGCTGCCCTCCGCTTCGTCGTCCGCGTCGGGCGCCGCACTGCCGGCTGCCGGGTCCGCGCTCATGGCCGCCGCGGGGACGACCAGCAGCAGGGTCCCGCGCAGTGCCTCAGCGGCGCTGCGGTCCGTGACCTGCTCGAAGGCCAGCAGCCAGGTGCCGTTGTGCGCCCTGGCGGAGCGCAGCGTCAGGGTGGACGGCACGGCGCTGCCACGAGGTGCCCGGGTGGGAAACGTGGCACCGGCGACGAACCGGGCCGCCGGCTCGTCGGTGTGCAGCCGGACCGTCACCTCGCCCTTGAGGCTGTGCGCCCTGCCGATCCGCGCGACGACGTACTCGCCTGGCGTGTCCATGGGGTTCCTTCCGTCGCTGGCTGCCCAGCCCCCGGGCGCGAGGGGCACCCGGTGCGTGCCCGGGCATACCCCGACGAGCGGTGCGGAGCAGGCGGCCTAGCGGCGGTCGGTGTCCACGATGTCGACCCGGACGTTCCCGCCACCGGCGAGCGCGCCCATGACCGTGCGCAGCGCGCTGGCCGTCCGTCCGGACCGGCCGATCACCCGTCCGAGGTCGTCGGGGTGGACTCGCACCTCGAGCACCTCCCCGCGGCGCAGGTCCTTGCGGCGCACCACGACCTCTTCCTCGTGGTCGACGATGCCCCTGACCAGGTGCTCGAGAGCCTCCTCCAGCACGCTCAGGCTCCGTCCCCGGCTGCGGTGACCGCGGAAGACGCCGCCCGGTCCGCCGGTTCGGTGGTCCCGGGCTCGGTCACCGGCGGCTCGGCAGCAGGCTCAGCCGCCGCCGGTTCGGTGGTCGCGGGCTCGGCCACCGGCGGCTCGGCAACAGGCTCAGCCGCCGCCGGTTCGGTGGTCGCGGGCTCGGCAACAGGCTCAGCCGCCGCCGGCGCGGGCTCGGCCGCCTTCGGCTCGGCCCGCTTCCTCGCCGTGCTCGCCCTGTCCTTGGTGTCCAACCGGGCGCCCACGGCGGCGACGGCTGCCTCGTAGACCTCCCGCTTGCTGCGCCTGGCGTCCTTGACACGGAGGGTGCCCTCGGCACCGTCCACGCCCCTGAACCGCTGCCAGTCGCCGGTCACCTTCAGCAGCGCGG
>JBPCOG010000035.1:0-4379 GCA_051000455.1 Lapillicoccus sp.
GGCGTCCACCTCGCCTCGCTGCGCCGGGTCGGTGGCAGGCCGCTCGTGCTGGCAGTGCTGTCCACCCTCGCCGTCAGCACCATCGCCCTGGCCGGTCCGCTCCTCGCCCTGTGACGGCCCGCCCCCTGCGGGGGGTGCGGGTCCCGGCATACCGGTGGTGCGGTTGGCGCGGGTACGTTGGCACCATGCGCCTGACACACCTGGGACACGCCTGCCTGCTCGCCGAGATCGCCGACACCCGGATCCTCATCGACCCGGGCAGCTTCTCCGCCGGTTTCGAGGACCTGCGAGACCTGGACGCGGTCGTCATCACCCACCAGCACGCGGACCACCTCGACCAGGACCGGGTCCCTGCCCTGCTGCAGGCGAACCGGCAGGCTGCCGTCTACGCGGACGTGCAGAGTGCCCGGATGCTCGAGCAGGCGGGGGCCGACGTCGTCACCCTCACCCAGGGTGACGCGGTCCCGGTCGGGGCGGTGACGGTGCACCCGGTCGGGAAGGACCATGCCTTCAACCACGAGGGAGTCCCGGTCGTCGCCAACATCGGGGTCGTGCTGCGCGCTGACGGCGAGCCGAGCCTGTTCCACCCCGGCGACGCCTACGACGCGGACCCGGGTGCGGTGGACGTGCTCGCCGTGCCGGTCAACGCCCCGTGGTGCGCCATCCGGGAGTCCATCTCGTTCGTCCGGCGGATCGCGCCGTCGGGGATCGTCCCGATCCACGACGGCCTGCTCGCGCCGGCGGGGCGGCGGCTCTACGTCCAGCACGTCGGCAGCTTCGGTGGCGAGAACCTCACCCTGCACGACCTCGCCGACGGCCGGGCCGCCGTCATCGACTGACGGCCGGGTCGCCGGCTACCGGGCGGCGGCGGCCTCGACCGCTAGCCGGGCCGCCCCGATGATGCCCGCGCCGTTGCGCAGCGCGGCCGCCACGATGGGGGCGCGCAGCGACAGGAGCGGGAGGAACTGGTCGGCGTCCTTGGAGATGCCGCCGCCCACGACGAACAGGTCGGGGGAGAAGAGCGACTCCAGCACCGAGTAGTAGCGCTGCAGGCGTTTCGCATACTCCTCGTAGGTCAGGCCCAGGGCGTCCTTGACGGAGGACGCGGCGTCCTTCTCGGCGTCCCTGCCGTCGACCTCGAGGTGTCCGAGCTCGCTGTTCGGCACCAGCTGGTTGTTCCAGAGCAGGGCGCTGCCGATACCGGTGCCGAGCGTCGTGAGGATGACGAGGCCGTCCTCGTCCTTCGCGGCCCCGTAGTGCAGCTCGCACACACCGGCCGCGTCCGCGTCGTTCACCACGGTGACGTCCCGTCCGATCCGCTCCCGCAGAGCGCCTTGCGCATCGAAGTCGATCCACCCGTGGTCGATGTTCGCCGCCGAGCGCACGACGCCGTGGGTGACGACGGCCGGGACGGTGACACCGATGGGCGAGCGGCCCGTCTCGCCGGCGAACTCGGCGACGATCGCGGCGACGACCTCGATGACCGCGTGCGGGGTGGATGGCTGTGGCGTGTCGATGCGCAGGCGCTTGCGGGTGAGCACGCCCTTCTTCAGGTCGACGGGGGCGCCCTTGATGCCGCTGCCGCCGACGTCGATGCCGAGGGGATGTCCGTGCTTGGCCATGGGCTGCTCCGTTGACGGTTGCGAGGGTGACCACGGGACGGGTCAGGGCAGGGTGAGGATCTCGTTGCCCGACGCGGTGATGAGGATGGTGTGCTCGAACTGCGCGGACCGGCGGCGGTCCCGGGTGACCACGGTCCACCCGTCGTCCCACAGGTCCCACTCCGGGGTGCCGACGTTGAGCATCGGCTCGATAGTGAAGGTCATACCCGGCTCGATGACGGTGCTGTAGGCCGGGGCCGCGTCGTAGTGCGGGATGACCAGCCCGCTGTGGAACGCCGTGCCGACGCCGTGCCCGGTGAAGTCCCGGACCACCCCGTAGCCGAAGCGCCGTGCGTAGGACTCGATGACGCGGCCGATGACGTTGATCTGCCGACCGGGCAGCGCCGCCCTGATCCCGCGCATGAGCGCCTCCCGGGTCCGCCCGACGAGCAGGCGGGACTCCTCGTCGACGTCGCCGCAGAGGTAGGTCGCGTCGGTGTCGCCGTGGACGCCGCCGATGAAGGCGGTGACGCCGATGTTGACGATGTCGCCGTCCTCGAGTGGCCGGGAGTCCGGGATGCCGTGGCAGACCACCTCGTTGACCGAGGTGCACAGTGACTTCGGGAACGACTTGTAGCCCAGGGTCGATGGGTAGGCACCGTGGTCGACCAGGAAGGCGTGACCGACCGCGTCGACCTCCTCCGTGGTGACCCCGGGCGCGATGACCGCCGCCGCGGCCTCCATCGCCTGCGCGGCGACCCGTCCCGCGACCCGCATCCGCTCGATCGTCTCCGCGTCCTTGACCTCGGGCCCGGTGAACGGAGCGGGAGCGGGCCGGTCGACGTATTCCGGCCGCGGGATCCAGGCCGGGACCGGACGCCGGGGACTGACGGGGTGTGGGGCAATGGTTGCGTGGCGCAGCGGCATACGCTGGAGTCTAGGAGTGGACCGTCGATCGACCACGCGGAGGTTGCCGTGCAGTACTGGTACAACGTCACCACCGGCCGGGTCGAGTCCGACGAGGAGCGCAGCCGCGGTGCCGACGTGCTCGGCCCCTACTCCTCGCAGGACGAGGCCTCGAAGGCACTGGAGACCGCGCGGGCCAGGACCGAGAAGTGGGACCGTGAGGACCGCGAGTGGCAGGAGGGCGGCACGGGGACCGGCCCGGAGGGCGGCGGCACCAGCCACCAGCCGTGAACCGCGTCCTCGTCGAGCCGGTGGTCGTCGAGGGGACCGTCGCGCCGCAGGGTGAGCGGGTCGTCCGCGCCCTCCACGTGTGCGCCGGATGACCACCAGGGTGCTCACGGCGGGCACAACTGCGAGAACAGGCGCGACCGGCTCCGTGACGGGCTCTCCCGGATCCACCCGGGCGACTGGAAGTTCGGGTACGAGTGACGACGGAAGGCGAGGACGGCGATGAATGACAAGCTGACCGCCCGGTGGCTCTCGCCGCGGATGGACGAGGAGATCGGCGTGGCCCGGTGGGGCCACTACGGCGTGCCGGTCCTCGTCCTGCCCACGGCCGGCGGGGACGCGGAGGAGGTCGAGCGCCACCACCTCGTCGACCACTGCGGCGACCTGATCCACGCCGGCGAGGTGAAGCTCTACTCATGCGACAGCGTCGCCGGTCGGGCGATGCTGGCCAACGACGGGTCGCTCGAGCGCCGGATGTGGCTGTTCAACCAGTTCCAGCAGGCGGTGGCGCACGAGGTGGTGCCCGCGATCCACGCCGACTGCGGCGGCCCGACGCCGGTCATCGTCGCCGGTGCCTCCATCGGGGCGTTCAACGCCCTCGCCCTCATCTGCCGCTTCCCCGGGCTGTTCCGGACCGCGGTGTGCATGAGCGGCACCTACCACGTCGAGACGTTCCTGCGCGGCTTCGGGGAGGACCTGTACTTCGCGTCCCCCCTGCACTTCCTGCCCGGGCTCGAGGGCGAGACGCTCGAGGTCCTGCGCCAGCGCATGGTCATCTTCGCCTCGGGCGCCGGCGCGTGGGAGGACGTCGGCCAGTCCCGCTCCGCCGCGCAAGTGCTGGGCGACAAGGGGATTCCCAACCGCGTCGACGACTGGGGTCCCGGCTTCGGGCACGACTGGCCGACGTGGTGGGCCATGCTCCCGAGCTACCTCCGCGAGGTCCGTTGATGGAGCCCGCGACCACCGGGGCGCTGCGGTATGCCGTGCACGCGGCGATGCCGCGAGCCCGCGCCGACCTGGCGGCGCTGGTCGCGATCCGGTCGGTGGCCGACCCGTGCGTGGAACCGGTCTCGGAGTGCCGCCGCGCGGCCGAGGCGGTCCAGCGGCTGCTCACCGAGGTGGGGGTCGGCGACGTGCACGCCGTCGAGACCAGCGACGGGAGCCTCGCCGTCCTCGGGCACACCCCCGCCCCGCCCGGGGCGCCGACCGTCCTGCTCTACAGCCACTATGACGTCCAGCCCGCCGGCGACGAACGCGAGTGGCTCACCCCGCCGTGGGAGCTGACCGAGGTGGACGAGCGGTGGTACTGCCGCGGTGCTGCCGACTGCAAGGGCAACATCGTCATGCACCTGGCCGCGCTGCGCGCGCTTGGCCTTCCCTTCCCGGTAGGGGTGCGGGTGTTCTGTGAGGGTTCGGAGCAGCAGTCGAGCGGTGGCCTGGAGGCCCTCGGGCGCAGCAACCCTGATGCGTTCGCGGCCGAGGTGGTCGTCGTCGCCGACGCGTGCAACGTCGAGCTCGGGGTGCCGAGCGTCACGACGAGCTTGCGGGGGACGGGCAGCGTGCTCGTCACCGTGCGCACGATGG
>JBPCOG010000168.1:0-4200 GCA_051000455.1 Lapillicoccus sp.
GGGCGACCTGTCGCGGGGCGCGGACGGCGTTCCGGGACCGGCCCCGCAGCGTGCGTGGCCGCTGCCTCGAGCGCCGCCCTCTCGAAACCGGCCTCGACAGCCGCGTGCCAGGCGTCGAGCACGGCGTCGACGTCGGCCCGGGGCAGCGACCCCTCGCGCAGCGTCACGGGCACGTCCCCGGTGCAGTCGAGGATCGTCGACGCCCCGGTCCCGGTCGCCTCACCGGCGTCCAGGTAGACCGCGACGGCGTCCCCGAGCTGGTCCTGGGCCTCGGCGGCGCTGCGGGCGGCGGGCGAGCCGGTGCGGTTCGCACTCGTCACCGCCATCGGCCCGGTCTGCGCGAGCAGTGCCAACGCGACCTCGCTGTCCGGCATCCGCAGGGCCACCGTCCCGTTGGTCTCCCCGAGGTCCCAGGTCAGCGAGGACTGGGACTTGAGGACCATCGTCAGCGGCCCCGGCCAGAAGCTCTTGACCAGCGTGTGGACGTACCGGGGAACCTCACGGGCGAGCCCGTCGACGGTCCGCTGGTTGGGGACGAGCACCGGGGGCGGCATCTCCCGTCCCCGGCCCTTCGCCGCGAGCAGCGACGCGACGGCGTCCGCGGCGAACGCGTCGGCGCCGAGGCCGTAGACGGTGTCGGTCGGCAGCACGACGACCTTGCCCTCGCGGACCGCCTGGACCGCGGCGGCGATGCCGGCCTTGAGGCCCTCGGGCGTGCCGCAGTCGAAGACCTCGCTCATGGGGCAAACCCTAAGCCCCGGCGCCCGGGGGCAGGCGTCAGGCCCGCACCGCGACGACGCAACGCGGGCGTCCGAGCAGGTCGGGTCGGTCGGCGACGCTCACCCACGACCCGGTCGCGGCCAGCGCCGTGGCCAGCGTGGCTCCCTGCACGTCGGCGTGCTCCATGAGCAGCCGCCCCCCCGTGCGCAGCAGGGTCGCCCCCCGCGCGGCGACCGCCAGCGGCACCATGAGCCCGTCCGAGCCGCCGCCGTAGAGAGCGAGGTCGGGGTCGTGGTCGCGCACCTCGGGGTCGAGCGGCACGGCCCCCGGCGGGATGTACGGCGGGTTGCTCGTGACGACGTCCACGGCACCGGCCAGGCCGGGCAGGGCCACGGTGGCGTCGCCGCACTCGAGGACGACGTCGAGCCCGAGGCGGTCGCGGTTGTCCACGGCCCAGGCGTGCGCGCGCTCGCTGAGCTCGACCGCGTACACGCTGGCGTGCGGCGCCTCGTCCTTGATGCTGAGCGCGATGGCTCCGGAGCCGCTGCAGAGGTCGACGACGAGGGGCGCGACGGCGTTGCCCATCGCCTGCAGGGCGAGGTCGACGAGCATCTCGGTCTCCGGCCGGGGCACGAAGACCCCGGGGCCGACGGTGAGGGCGAGCCGGCGGAAATGCGCGGTACCGGTCAGGTGCTGCAGCGGGATGCGGGTAGCCCGCTCGGTCACGATCTCGGCATACCCCTCGGGCGCATCGACACCGCCGAGGACCATCAGGCGGCGCACCTCCCCCACCTCCCGGCGCATGAGGTGGGCCGCGAGGTGCAGGGCGTCGACGGGCGCGGACTCGATCCCCGCCGCGGCCAGGGTCATCGTGGCGCGGCGCACCGCGTCCCTCAGCTCGGTCACGGGCGAGCGCCCGTCCCCTCGGCGACGGCGGACATCCGGGCCCGCTCGTCGGCCTCGACGCACGACTGGACGACCGGGTCGAGCTCGCCGCCGAGCACCGTGTCGAGGTTGTGGGCCTTGTACCCGGTGCGGTGGTCGGAGATGCGGTTCTCGGGGAAGTTGTAGGTGCGGATCCGCTCCGAGCGGTCGACGGTGCGCACCTGGGAGCGCCGGGCCGCGGAGGCGGCCGCGTCGGACTCCTCCTTGGCGATCTGGCGCAGCCGGGCCCGCAGCACCCGCAGTGCGGACTCCTTGTTCTGCAGCTGGGACTTCTCGTTCTGGCAGGAGACGACCACGCCGGTCGGCAGGTGGGTGACCCGCACCGCCGAGTCGGTCGTGTTGACGCTCTGGCCCCCCGGGCCCGAGGAGCGGTAGACGTCGATCCGCAGGTCGTTGGGATCCAGCTCGACCTCCGCCACGTCCGCGACGTCCGGCATGACGAGCACCCCCGCGGCGGAGGTGTGGATGCGGCCCTGGCTCTCGGTCACCGGCACCCGCTGGACCCGGTGCACCCCGCCCTCGAACTTCAGCAGCGCCCACGGCGCCTGCCCCGGCTCCGGGGTGCCCCTGGCGCCGATGGTCAGCCGGGCCTCCCGGTAGCCGCCGAGGTCGGACTCGGTGGCGTCGACGACCTCGGCCCTCCAGCCGCGCTTCTCGGCGTAGCGGAGGTACATCCGCACCAGGTCGGCCGCGAAGAGCGCGGACTCCTCCCCTCCCTCGCCGGCCTTGACCTCGAGGATCACGTCGCGGTCGTCGTCGGGGTCGCGCGGGACCAGGAGCCGGCGCAGCCGCTCCTCGGCCGCCTCGAGCTGCCGCTCGAGGGCGGGAACCTCCGCGGCGAGCGAGGCGTCGTGCTCGCCGAGCTCACGGGCGGTGGCGAGGTCCCCGAGGACGGCGACAACCGCGTGGTATGCCGCGACGGTCGCCGCCAGCGCGGCATACCGCTTGTTGAGGGTCCGGACCCGGGACTGGTCGCCGTGTACCGCCGGGTCGGCCAGCTGGCGCTCGAGGTCGGCATACTCCTCGACCAGGGCCTGGGCGGAGTCCAGCATCCGGGGCGCTCCTTGGTCGCTGCACGTGGCCGGGCCGGGCAGGCACCGGGCAGACGCGGACGCCGTCCCGGGGGCAGCCGGTTCAGGCTGCCGCGGGCCGGCGTACGTGAGCTACTTGGGCGCCTTCTTGCCGTACCGGGCCTCGAAGCGGGCGACCCGGCCGCCGGTGTCGAGGATCTTCTGCTTGCCGGTGTAGAACGGGTGGCACTGCGAGCACACGTCGGCGTTGATCCTGCCGTTGCTGGCCGTGCTGCGGGTGGTGAACGTGCTGCCACAGGTGCAGGTGACCGTGGTCTCGACGTACTGCGGGTGCAGGTCCTTCTTCAACGTGGCTCTCCTACTCGTTCGGCCGGGTCGCCGTGGCGGGTCTGCCACTGCTGGGTGCGGGCGTGAACCGGTCCAGGGATGAAGTGTGCCAGAAGCGGCGCACCTGTTCGTCAACGGCGGCGGCCGGACCGCTGTTCCGCGGGCGCGGAGCAGCGGCTGGGCCCGGCCGCTGACCGGCGGCTCAGTCGTCCTCGCCGTCGAGCCTGACCGAGGACGTCTGCTGGACCTGCATGAGGAACTCGACGTTGCTCTTGGTCTTGCGGAGGCGGTCGATGAGCAGCTCGATGCCCTGCTGCTGGTCGAGTGCGGCGAGGACCCGGCGCAGCTTCCACATGATCTTCAGCTCCTCGGACGCGAGGAGGATCTCCTCGCGCCGGGTCCCCGAGGGGTTGACGTCGATGGCGGGGAAGATGCGCCGCTCCGCGAGGTGGCGGGAGAGACGCAGCTCCATGTTGCCGGTTCCCTTGAACTCCTCGAAGATCACCTCGTCCATCTTCGAGCCCGTGTCGACGAGGGCCGTCGCGAGGATGGTGAGGGAGCCGCCGTTCTCGATGTTGCGGGCGGCGCCGAAGAAGCGCTTGGGCGGATAGAGGGCGGAGCTGTCCACCCCACCGGACAGGATGCGGCCGCTCGCCGGGGCTGCGAGGTTGTAGGCGCGTCCGAGCCTGGTGATGGAGTCGAGGAGCACCACGACGTCGTGTCCGAGCTCGACGAGCCGCTTGGCCCGCTCGATGGCGAGCTCGGCGACCGTCGTATGGTCCTCGGCGGGCCGGTCGAAGGTCGAGGCGATCACCTCGCCCTTGACCGCGCGCTGCATGTCGGTGACCTCCTCAGGGCGCTCGTCGACCAGGACGACCATGAGGTGGGCCTCGGGGTTGTTCGTCGTGATGGCGTTGGCAATGGCCTGCAGGATCAGCGTCTTGCCGGCCTTGGCGGGGCTGACGATGAGCCCGCGTTGGCCCTCGCCGATCGGGGCGACGAGGTCGATGAGCCTGGTCGTGAGGATGTTCGGCGCGGTCTCGAGCCGCAACCGCTCCTGGGGGTAGAGCGGGGTCAGCTTGCCGAACTCGACCCGCTCCCTGGACTGCTCAGGGCTCGTCCCGTTGACGGTCTCGAGGCTGACCAGCGCGTTGAACTTCTGGCGGCTGGGCCCGCT
>JBPCOG010000337.1:0-2733 GCA_051000455.1 Lapillicoccus sp.
TACCGCCGTCCACGCACCTCCCTGCTGCGCCCGGGCCCGGTCGTCCACGCGCTGCGGGGGGTCAGCCTCGACGTGTCCCCCGGCGAGCGGTTCGGCATCGTCGGGGAGTCCGGCTGCGGCAAGTCGACCCTGCTGCGCATTCTCGCCGGCCTCGACCGGCCCACCAGCGGGCAGGTCGTCGTGGAGGGGACCGACATCGCCGGGCTTCCCGAGCGCCGGCTCGGCTTCCTCCGCAAACGCCTCCAGCTCGTGTTCCAGGACCCGATGAGCTCGCTCGACCCACGGATGCGGGTCCGCGACATCATTGCCGAACCGCTTGTCGCGCAAGGGGAACCGGGCCACAAGCAGCGGGTCCTCGAGCTGCTCGATGCCGTCGGGCTGCCTGCCTCCGCCGCCGGGCGCTATCCGCACCAGTTCTCGGGGGGCCAGCGCCAGCGCATCTCCATCGCCCGTGCCCTGGCACCACGACCACAGATCCTGCTCGCCGACGAGCCGGTCAGCGCCCTGGACGTCTCGGTGCGCGCGCAGGTGCTCAACCTCATCACCGACCTGGTCGAGGAGCTGTCCCTGACCCTCGTCTTCGTCTCCCACGACCTCTCGGTGGTCAAGCACCTCTGCGACCGGGTGGCCGTGATGAACGGCGGCGAGGTCGTCGAGACCGGGCGCACCGGGGCGCTCTACGCGAACCCGCAACACCCCTACACCCAGCGCCTGATCACGGCCGTCCCGAACCTGCGGCGCGCGCTCGCCGGTGCGGGCACCGCCGAGCTGGTCGCTGCCGACACGGAGGTCGTCACTTGAGCGAGCCGATGTTCACCCCGACCTGGCCGGACGGGCTGCCCGTCGGCGACGGATGGGTCACCGGGCTGCCCACCGAGGAGGTGCACTTCCCGTATACCGGCTCCCTCGTGGCTCGCGTCCCGGTCGGCAGCGCCCCTCTCGCCCGCCGCGCCCTCGACGAGGCGCTCGCCGTGCGGGAGTCCGTCGGGCGCCTGCCCTCGCACGTGCGCCGGGCCGCCCTGCTCGGCGCCCACGCCGTCATGACCGCGCACCAGGACGAGTTCGAGCAGCTGCTCGTCCTCGAGACGGGCAAGCCGCTCGTCGACTGCCGGGTCGAGGTCTCGCGCACCCTGCTGACCCTGCAGACCGCCGCGGAGGAGGTGGCCCGGCTGCACGGGGAGACGGTGCCACTCGACCTGCTCCCGAGCGGCGAGGGCCTCATCGGTTTCTGGGTGCGCAAGCCGATCGGCGTCGTCGTCGGGATCGCAGGGTTCAACTACCCGCTCCTGCTCGCCTCCCACAAGATCGCGCCGGCGCTCGCCGCCGGGTGCCCGATCATCTGCAAGCCGGCGCCGCAGACGCCGCTGGCCACCCTGTGGCTCGTGCACGCCGTGCGGGAGGCCCTCGTCGCCGCCGGCGGTCCGGCCGCCGCCGTCCAGCTCGTCACCGGCGGTCCCGACGTCGGGGTGGCGCTGACGACGGACCGGCGCGTCGGTGCGGTGTCGTTCACCGGTTCTGCCGCAGTAGGCCACCAGATCGCCCGCGACGCCGCACCGACGAAGGTCCTGCTCGAGCTGGGGTCGAACGCCGCGCTCGTCGTCGCGGCGGACGCGGACCTCGACGCGGCCGCCGACGCAGTGGTCCGCGGCGGGTACTACGCGTCGGGACAGGCGTGCATCAGCGTCCAGCGGGTCGTCGTCGTCGACTCCGTCCGCGAGGAGTTCCTCCGCCTGCTCACCGGGCGGATCGGCCAGGTCGCCACCGGTGACCCGAGGAAGGAGTCGACCCGGGTGTCCGCCCTCATCGACGAGCGGTCCACCCGGCGCGTCCGAGAGTGGGTGCAGCAGGCGGTGGCATCCGGTGCGCGGCTCGTGCGTGGCGGCGAGGTCGCCGAGGGCGTCCTCGAGCCGACGGTCCTGCTCGACGTGCCCGACGGGCAGGCCGCGTGGGACGAGGAGATCTTCGGTCCGGTCGTCGCGGTGCGGTCCGTCGCCGACCTCGACGAGGCGTTCGATGTCGTCAACGCGTCCCGCTACGGGTTGCACGCCAGCGTCTTCACCTCGTCGCTGGAGACGGCGTTCGCGGCAGTCGACCGGATCGAGGTCGGGGGGGTGATCGTCAACGAGGTCCCCGGCTTCCGCTCCGATGTCATGCCATACGGCGGCGTCAAGGACTCCGGCTCCGGGCGCGAGGGACCACGCTTCGCGATCGAGGAGCTGACCGTGACGCGCATGGCCGTCATCCGTCCCCACACCGGGGCCACAACAACGAGGAAGGGCTGAACCATGGCTGCGCAGGACCCCCACACACCGACGAGGGACTACTCGACGCTGTTCCGGCTCGACGGCAAGCGCGCGGTCGTCGTCGGCGCCGGCAGCGACATCGGGCGCGAGGGCGCGCTGGCGCTGGCCGCCCACGGCGCCGAGGTCGTGTGCGCCGACCGTGACCTCCCGGCCGCCGAGGAGACGGCGCGGCTGGGAGGCGAGCCCACGGCATACGAGCTCACGGCATACGAGCTCACGGCATACGAGCTGGATGTCCTTGACGCGGAGGCGATCTCGAGGGCGGCCGAGGAGCTCGGTGACGTGGACGTCCTCGTCTTCACCGCGGCGACCAACGTGCGCAAGCGGGTGCTCGACTACTCGGGGGAGGAGTTCGACCGGGTCGTCGCGCTCAACCTGCGGGCCTCCTTCGACCTGGTGCGGGCGTTCGGGGCCGGCATGGCGCAGCGCG
>JBPCOG010000236.1:0-2394 GCA_051000455.1 Lapillicoccus sp.
CCGCGGACGGCTGGGCAGCGCCGGGGGGCGTCGGCACGGGAGGGCGCGTGGGGGTGAGCGGTCCCGGCGGTGACGTCACGGCATACCCCTGGCGGTTCTTCCTCGAGGGCGAGCCGACCGTCTCGGCGTACCGCCCGGCGAAACCCCGTGCCCGCGGAGCGGCACGGTAGGGCAGGCTGTTCCGTGCGCGCCGGCACCGGCGCAGCGACGCGAAAGGGACCGAGGCACCGTGGGCGACATCCTCGACGAGCTGCGGTGGCGTGGGCTCGTGGCACAGACGACCGACGAGGAGGCGCTGCGCGCGGCGCTGGCCGCTGGGCCGCTGACGGTCTACTGCGGGTTCGACCCGACGGCCCCGAGCCTGCACTTCGGCCACCTCCTGCAGCTCATCGTCCTGCGGCACCTGCAGCGGTCCGGCCACCGCGTCATCTGCCTCGTCGGCGGCTCGACCGGCCTCATCGGCGACCCGAGGCCGACCGCCGAGCGGGTCCTCAAGACCAAGGAGACGACCGCCGAGTGGGTCGGGCGCATCGAGGCGCAGGTGCGCCCGTTCCTCGAAACCGCGGGGGAGAACCCGGCCCTGGTCGTCAACAACCTGGACTGGACCGCTCCGATGTCGGCGTTGGACTTCCTGCGCGACATCGGCAAGCACTTTCGGGTCAACCAGATGCTCAAGAAGGACGCAGTCGCGGCGCGCCTCGCCAGCCAGGACGGGATCTCCTACACCGAGTTCAGCTACCAGCTGCTCCAGGGGCTCGACTACCTGCACCTCTACCGCGAGTACGGCTGCACGCTGCAGACCGGCGGCATCGACCAGTGGGGAAACCTCACCGCAGGCTCCGACCTCATCCACCGGGTCGAAGGCGCCTCCGTCCACCTGCTGACCACGCCGCTCGTCACGGATGCCCAAGGGACGAAGTTCGGCAAGTCCGAGGGCAACGCGATCTGGCTCAGCCCCGAGATGACGAGCCCCTACGCGTTCTACCAGTTCTGGCTCAACGTCGAGGATGCCTCGGTCGTCCGCTACCTGCGGATCTTCACCGACCGCAGCCCGGAGCAGGTCCGCGAGCTCGAGTCGGCCGTCGCCGGGGACCCGTCCAGGCGGCTGGCGCAGCGGACCCTGGCTGCGGACGTCACGACCCTCGTCCACGGCGCCGAGGCGAACGCCGCGGTCCAGGCAGCGTCCCAGGCCCTCTTCGGCCGGGGTGACCTCCGGGCCCTCGACGAGCGCACCCTGCTCGACGCCACCGGTGAGCTGCCCGGCGCGGACGTCGCGCCGGGCACCACCCTGGTCGACGCACTCGTCGCCGTCGGCCTCGTCGACTCGCGCAACAGCGCCCGGCGGACCATTGCCGACGGTGGTGCGGCCGTCAACAACGCCAGGGTCCGTGACGTCGAGGCGGTCCTCGCCGAGGGGGACTTCATCGGTGGTCGGGTGGCGCTGCTGCGCCGGGGACGCCGGAGCATGGGGGTGGCGAGGCGCGGCTGAGCAGACGTGAGCCGGCCCGGTTTGGCGGCAGCAGCGGTATGCCGGCCGGTCGCGCACCCTGCCGGGGCCACCCTGACTTGTGCTCCCCGATCGGCTGCGCCTAGAGTCTGCGTCGTCAGCCCGGGAGGGAGGAACGGACACCACCGCAGTAGCGCGCCGGCAGCAGCCGGCTCGAGACGGTGGCCGGTCCCGCCAGGCAGGCCGCCACCGGAAAGCCGCTGCAGTCAGCGGGTCCTGGCACCGCGAGGTGGTCGGGGGAGGGTCGACAGACCTGTTACAGTGGCTAGCCCGCAGAGAGCCAAGCGCGCTCGTCTCCGGCGGTCATGAGTGGCCCCGGATTTGACGCCGAAGAGGGACGCGGGTAAATTTGAAGGGTTGCCCCGACACGAGACCCACATGGGTCGAGGGTTGGTGCGCGTCCGAACCTTGAGAACTCAACAGCGTGCCAAAAATCGATGCCAATAACCTCGTCTCGAGGTGGCGGACCGTCCCACCGTCAGGTGGGCCGGCCCCCCGACACCTCGTGCGAAAATCCTTTGGTTGAAGAAGATTGACTCCAGCGAGTCATCTTGCTCAGTCAGCGAAACAACCCTCTTGAGGGTCTAGGTATCCCGGTCCTCGGACCGCGGAGCTAAACATCAACGGAGAGTTTGATCCTGGCTCAGGACGAACGCTGGCGGCGTGCTTAACACATGCAAGTCGAACGGTGACACCAGGAGCTTGCTCCAGGTTGATCAGTGGCGAACGGGTGAGTAACACGTGAGTAACCTGCCCCAGACTCTGGGATAACCCCGGGAAACCGGAGCTAATACCGGATACGACACGAAGAGGCATCTCTATCGTGTGGAAAGTTTTTCGGTCTGGGATGGACTCGCGGCCTATCAGCTTGTTGGTGAGGTAATGGC
>JBPCOG010000342.1:0-9238 GCA_051000455.1 Lapillicoccus sp.
TCGGCCACTACGACACGGTCTTCGACGCCGGCACGGTGCGGTCCTGGCCGGTCGAGGTGGACGGTGACAGGGTCAGCGGCCCGGGCGTCTTCGACATGAAGGGCGGCCTGGTTCAGCTCGTGTGGGCCCTGCGCTCGCTCGACGTGCTGGGGATCGCCCGCCCACCGGTGCGGCTGGTGATCAACGGCGACGAGGAGATCGGTAGCCCCTTCTCGCGCCCGTTGATCGAGCAGGCCAGCGACGGTGCCGCCGCGGTGCTCGTCCTCGAGGCCAGCGCCCACGGCGCGGTCAAGACCGCCCGCAAGGGAGTGGGACTCTTCAGCGTCACCGCGCGCGGGATCGAGTCACACGCGGGGCTCGACCCCGAGGCAGGGGCGAGCGCCGTGGACGAGATCGCCCGGGCCATCACCGCCCTGCACGACGGTGCCGACCCGGCCCGGGGCACCTCCATCAACGTCGGCGTCGTGCACGGCGGATCGCGTCCGAACGTCGTGGCGGGCCTGGCGCGCGCCGACCTCGACGTCCGGGTGTCGAGCGCTGCGGAGCAGGCCCGCGTCGATGCCCTGCTTACCTCGCTGTGCCCCCGCGACGAGCGGGTACGTCTCGAGCTCTCCGGCGGCTGGAACCGACCGGTGATGCCTCGTACCGACGACATCGCACAGATGTACGCACTCGCCGGGGCGGCAGCGGGCCAGCTCGGTCTCGACCTGCAGGAGGCCTCCGTCGGAGGTGCCAGCGACGGCAACTTCGTCGCCGCACTCGGGATACCGGTGCTGGACGGGCTCGGCGCCGTGGGTGCGGGCGCCCATGCGCGCCATGAGTGGATCAGCATCGCCGGCATGGCCGAGCGGGCTGCCCTGGTGGCGGCCCTCGTCGCCGCCTTCGCCGACCCGACCTGAACGTCGGTCTGACCGCCCGACTGCCGCCCCGGGAAGCCTGGGTCATGATGGGACATGCTCTCCCCTCGAGCTCGCCCAGCAGCTGCGTGCCGGAGGTCTGCCCTGGTGTTCCGGCTCCGGAGACCGCTTCATCGTCCCGGTGGAGGACCTGCTCGACCGAGTGTTCATCCTCAGCGACATGACCGCCGACGTCCACGAGTTCGAGGGGGGCGCCATCATCGGGTTCAACGGCACGACGGAGTGGGCCCTCGACAGCATCGAGCAGCAGGACGTCGTCTGGCTCCCCCGCGAGGACCAGCTGCGCGAGCTCCTCGGCGACGGCTTCAGCCGGCTCGAGCAGGTACCGGGGGGGTATGCCGTGACCGTCACCTCCGCAGCGGGCCACGACCGGTTCATCGACATTGACGCCGAGCGGGCCTACGCCCGCGCCGTCCTGCGCGGCCTCACCGCGACCCGGTAGGTGAGGTGTAGCGGTGCTCGGGACGGCCCGTGTTGCCGTAGGAGAGGTCGAGGTCGACCAGCCGGCGCTTGAGGAGGAAGGCGAGGCAGCGCTGCGCTGTCGGTCGGCTGGCCCCGAGGAGGTCGGCGACCTCGGTGGCACCGAGCGGCTGCTCGGAGCTGGTGACGATCTCGAGGACCCGGGCCATCGTCGGGGGAAGTGCCTGCCGGCTCGCCGTGGTCGGGGCGGCCGAGGCACGGAGGCTGAACAGCGCGTCCACCGTCGTCTGGTCCGCCTCGCCGGTCCGGCTGACCCGGTGGCGCCATCCGCGGTACGCCTCGAGCTGTTCACGCAGTGCCGCGGCGGTGAACGGTTTGACGAGGTAGTAGAAGGCCCCGAGCTGCATGGCGGAGCGGACCGAGCCGATGTCCCGGGCAGCGGTGAGCAGGATGAAATCCGGCACCGCGCCCGGCATGGCGCCGAGTTCCCGGACGAGGTCAAGGCCGCTGAGGTCAGGCAGGTACATGTCGAGCAGCAGCAGATCCGGCGAGCTCCGCTCGACGAGGAGTCTCGCCTCCGCGCCGGTGTGCGCCTCGCCGACGACGGAGAACCCGTCGAGGCGTCCGACACTGAGCGCGTGGGCGCGCGCGACGTGGTAGTCGTCGTCGATGACGAGGACCCGGATCACCCGGTGCCCTGTCGGACCCGAAGGGGAAGGGACACCTCGAAGCGGGCCCCGGGCGAGGACGACGCGCTGATGGTGCCGCCGGCGCGGCTCACCAGCCGGTGGACGAGCGCCAAGCCCACGCCCCGCCGGATCCCTTGCCTCGGTGACTTGGTCGTGAACCCGTCGGTGAAGATCGACGGCAGCACGTCGGCGGGGATTCCGGGACCGGTGTCGGCGACGGCGAGCCGCAGGGTCGCTCCGTCCACGCTCATCTCGACGAGGACCTCTCCGCGGGGATGCTGTCCTACCGATCGGTCATCGTCGACGACGGCGTCGATGGCGTTGTCGACGAGGTTGCCGAGCACGGTGACCAGCGGGCCGGCGTCCGCGTCCGGCTCCGGTAGGCGGCTGCTCGCACCGAGGCGCACGACGACGTCGCGCTCCGCCCCCAGGGTGATCTTGGCGATCAGCAGGGCGGCGACCACCGGGGACGCGATCCGCGAACGGACCTCCTCGGCGGTACCGGTGGCCTCGGCCCGCAGCGCCATGGCATAGCGGGTGGCCTCCTCGACCTCTCCGAGCTCGAGGAGCACCGAGACGACGTGCAGGCGGTTGGAGAACTCGTGCTCCTGGGCCCGAAGGGCACTCGTGAGGCTCTCCACCGAGTCGAGTTGGCGCACGAGGCCCTCGAGCTCCGTCCGGTCCCTGATCGTCACCACCCACCCCGCGTTCCGCCCGGCCACGATCACCGGCATCCGGTTGACGACGAGGAGGTGCTCGTCGGTGAGGACGACCTGGTCGGGGCCGGTGAGAGCCCCGGCGACGACGTCGCGGAGCCGTCCCTCGGGCAGGATTGCCTCGAGGTGCTGGCCCAGCCGGGCCCTGGTGAGCCCGAGCAGCCTCCGGGCCTCGTCGTTCAGCACGTTGACCCGCCCGTGCCGGTCGACGGCCAGTACCCCCTCGCGGATGCCGTGGAGCATCGCCTCCCGCTCCTGCATGAGGGCGACGATCTCAGCTGGCTCGAGTCCGAACGTCACCCTCTTGATCGCCCTGGCGAGGATCCACGACGCGACGACCCCGAGGGCCAGGGCCAGGACGGTGTACGCGAGGACCGGTCCCATGAGCTGGGAGAACCGGGAGGACACCTCGGACTCGAGGATGCCGACCGACACCTCGCCGACGGGTCTGCCCGAGGAGTCGACGATCGGCGCCCGGGCGTTCGCCGAGCGCCCGAGGGTGCCCTGGTCCACACCGGTGTGGACGGCTCCGTCGAGCGCCTCAACCGGCTCCTCGATGCGCTGTCCGATGAGCGCCGGGTTCGGGTGGGAGTGACGCACGCCGGCCGCGTCGATGATGACGACATAGGACGCGCCGGAGTCCCGGCGGATCACCTCCCCCAGACCGGCCAGCACGTTGTGTGGGTCACCGTTGACGACGGCTGTCGCCACCTCGGGCACGTTCCCGACGGTGGCCGCGATGCTTCTCGCCTGCTGGACCGCCTGCTGGTCCGCCATCTGGCTGGTTCTCGCGGAGTAGAGCGCGAACCCGAGCGCGGTCGTGAACCCGATGATCCCCAGCACCGCCACGAGGATGCGGGAGGCGAGGGTCCTGCCTTGACGCGGCATACCACTCCTCGAGTCCGCTGGTGCGCAGACGTCCACCCGCTGTGGTGCGGCGGCTCCATGATGACCGAGCAGAACGCACAGAACCACAGGTATCCCGAATAACTCGGCGAACGAGCACAAGCCTACCCAGCCGCAACCGAGGCTCGTACCGTCGGCACCACTCACCGACGAGCGAAGGGGGGCCGGGGTCATGGTGGCCGTCGAGCTGCGCAACGTCACGAAGAAGTTCGCCACTGCGGACGGGGGCACCTATACGGCCCTGAGGGACCTCACACTCACGGTCGACGAGGGACAGTTCTGTGCGGTCGTCGGTCCGACCGGGTGCGGGAAGTCGACGACGCTGACGCTTGTCGCCGGTCTCGAGCTGCCGTCTGCCGGTGAGGCGGTCGTCGACGGCCAGCCGGTGCGGGGCATCGACACGCGAACCGGTTTCGTCTTCCAGCAGGATGCGGTGTTCCCATGGAAGTCGGTGCTCGACAACGTCGCGGCCGGCCCGCTCTACCGGGGGGCCAAGCGGGTCGAGGCGAACGCGCTGGCCCGCGACTGGTTGCGCCGGGTGGGCCTGTCCGGTTTCGAGGACAGGTACCCGCACCAGTTGTCCGGCGGTATGCGCAAGCGCGTCGCCCTCGCCCAGACGTTCATCAACCAGCCCAGGATCCTCCTGCTGGACGAGCCGTTCAGCGCCCTCGACGTCCAGACGCGGGCGATCATGGCGACCGAGCTGCTGCACCTCTGGGACCAGACGAGACCGGCCGTCATCTTCGTCACGCACGACCTCGAGGAGGCCATCGCCCTCGCCGACAAGGTCGTCGTGCTCACCGCCGGCCCGGGGACGGTCAAGGCGGAGTTCGAGATCGGGCTGGCACGCCCCCGGGTGGTGCAGGAGATCCGGTTCGACCCCAGCTTCACGCGCCTCTACGGCCCGATCTGGGATGCGCTGCGCGACGAGGTCGACGAGGCCTACAGCCGGACGACGACGATGGCGAGGACGGCGTCGTGACCGACACGCCGCTGCGCCCCGAGGCCCCCGTGGCAGCCTCGGTCATGACCGACCAGGCCGGCACCCTCACCAGGCCAGCGGGGTATGCCGAGCAGCTCCCGACCCGTCGACGCGGCAGGAACGCGTGGCGCCGGGGCGCCCTGGCGGCTGCGCGGCTGGGGATCGTCGTCGTCCTCGTGACGGGGTGGCAGGTATCGGTCAGCACCAAGGTCGTCGACCCGTTCTTCTGGGGCGCGCCGACCGGCGTATGGGAGCAGCTGGTCTCCTGGTTCACCGTCGGCACCCCCCAGGGCTCGATCGCCGAGCAGATCGTCGTCACGCTCGAGGAGGCCGTGCTCGGCTTCGTCATCGGGGTGGCCCTCGGGGTGGTCTGCGGTATCGCGCTGGGAAGGGTGCGCCTCCTCGCGGAGCTCCTCGCACCCTTCATCAAGGTGGCGAACTCCATCCCGCGCATCGTGCTCGGTGCGATCTTCACCGTGGCCTTTGGCTTCGGCATGCAGTCCAAGGTCATCCTCGCCGTCGTGCTGGTCTTCTTCGGCGTGTTCTTCAACGCCTTTCAGGGCACCCGGGAGGTTGACCGCAACCTGCTCGCCAACGCCCGGCTCCTCGGTGCCTCGCCGTGGCGGGTCACCCGCGAGGTGGTCCTGCCATCGGCCTTCACCTGGATCCTCGCCAGCCTGCACATCAGCTTCGGCTTCGCCCTCATCGGGGCCATCGTCGGCGAGCTGCTCGGCGCCAACAAGGGGCTCGGCCTGCTCATCCGCTCGTCACAGAACAACTTCAACATGAACGGCGTCCTCGCCGGGATGGTCCTGGTGGCCGTCATCGCGCTCGTCGCCGAGGCGCTGATCACCATGCTCGAGAACCGTCTGCTGCGCTGGCGGCCACCCCAGCACCACGGAGGTGCCGCCGTCGAGTGACGCCCCACCCGGCGCCGCCCCCGCCTTGGGTGGCCGGCGCTGCCACCCTGCCACCCGGCATACCCGCCCGTTCCCGGGCACAACTGTGAAGGAGACCTTCGGTGAAGCACACGTACCTGCCACCGGTCGCGGCCGCGCTCATGGTCGTCACGGCCGTCACCGGCTGCGCGAACAACGCCACAGGCAGCTCTGGCGCGGCCACCGCGCCGGCCGCGAACGCACCGAGCGTGACGATCATGGTCGGCGGTCTGAGCAAGCAGATCTACCTGCCGTTCATGCTGGCCAAGCAGCTCGGCCTCTACGACAAGGTCGGTGTCAACGTCAACCTCATCGACGAGCCGGCCGGTGGCGACGCGACGCAGAACATGCTCGCCGGCCAGGTCCAGGGCGTCGGCGGCTTCTACGACCACACCATCGCCCTGCAGGCACAGGACAAGGCGACCGAGTCAGTCGTGTCGATGCTGCAGATCCCCGGCGAGGTCGAGCTGTGCCGCAGCGATCTCAAGGGCGTCATCAACGGGCCGGCCGACTTCACAGGGCAGGCGCTCGGGATCACCGACACCGGGTCGTCGACCGACTTCCTCACCCAGTACCTGACGAAGAAGGCCGGCGTCGACCCGGCGGTCACGACCCGACGAGGTGTCGGGGCGGGTCAGACCTTCATCGCGGCCATGAAGCAGAAGGCGATCGCGTGCGGGATGACAACAGAACCAACTGTCTCGCAGGCGCTGTCCGACGGAACGGCGTTCATCCTGCTCGACATGCGCACCGCTGAGGGGTCGAAGGCGGCGCTCGGTGGGACCTACCCTGCCACCTCGCTCTACATGCAGACCGACTGGGTCAACGCCAACAAGGACACCGTCCAGAAGTTGGTCAACGCCTACGTCGCGACGCTCAAGTGGATCCAGACCCACACGCCGGAAGACATCGCGAACAAGATGCCGCCGGACTACTACCAGGGTGTCGGCAAGGACGCGTACGTCGCCGCGCTGAGGAGCGAGATGGGCATCTTCAACCCGAGCGGGGTGATGCCCGCGGACGGGCCGCCCACCTGCCTGGCTGTGCTGGGCGCCTTCAACGACAAGGTCAGGGGCAAGCAGGTCGACCTGTCCAAGACCTACACGGACGAGTTCGTCAAGGCGGCCACCGCGGTCAGCTGAGCGGAGTCGGCGTGGCGCCGTTGTCAGTGCCGGGGAGTAGACACACTGGTGGAGATGAACCGGCCCGACGACGGAGGAACCCATGAGCGAGGACACCCTGGTCGTGTGGTGTGAGAACGTGTGGTGCGCCCTGGAGTACGTGCAGACCGACGGGTGGGGTGGCCTCTGCCCCTCCTGCGTGGCGCTCATCGACGAGCACCTCGCCAGCGGCCACGGGCCGACCCGGGAGTGTCGGGAGTGTCGGGAGTGTCGGGAGTGCCAGCGCGCCGGGGCTCGCCCCGCACCGGAGCACGCCGCCGGCTGAGCAGTCAGCGGTCAGCGGTCAGCGGCGCCGGGGCGGCAGCGGCAGGAAGTAGCTCGTCCGCTGCTGGTATGCCGGGTAGCCGGGTCGCTTGGCCATCTCCCGCTCCAGCAGCCTCGCCCCGGTGGCGAAGACGAGGAAGTAGGTCATCACCACGGGTGAGAGGACTGTCAGCACGCCGGGCCAGACGTCGGCGGCGACGAGGAAGATCCCCCACCACACGCACGAGTCACCGAAGTAGTTGGGGTGCCGGGTCAACGACCAGAGGCCGCGATCCATGACCTTGCCCCTGTTCGCGCTGTCGGCCTTGAACGCCGCGAGCTGCGCGTCGCCCACCGACTCGAAGACGACGCCGACCAGCCACAGGGCCACGCCGACCCAGGCGACGACGCCAAGCCCGCCGGTGGTCACCGCCGCGACCTGGATCGGCAGCGAGACGAACCACACGGAGAGTCCCTGGACGACGAAGACGCGCCGGACGGCATACGCGAAGGGGTCTGCGGGAGCCTCGGCGAGCATCTTCTCGTAGCGGGGGTCCTCGCCCTTGCCGGCGTTGCGGCGATGGACGTGCAGCGCGAGTCGTGATCCCCAGATCGTGACGATGCCGAACAGCAGCGCGCGGCGACCCAGTGCGCCGGGACCCAGGAGCAGGCCGACCACCGAGACGACGGCGAACCCCACACCCCAGGTGACGTCGACGACGCTGACCCGGCCGGCTCGCCGGGCGACCACGGCGGTGACCGCCATGAGCACCGCGACCGCGACGAGGCTCGCAGCGCTGACCAGCGCGAAGGAGGTCAGCGAGAAGCCGGTCACCGGGTCCACTGGTCGGCGCGCACGGCCGGCATCCCGGACCCTCCCCGCTCGTCGGGACGCACCGCGAGGATCTGGTCCACGCCCATCCGCCCGTCGCGGAAGGCCATCGCCCCGCCGACGAGGTAGAGGCGCCAGACGCGGGCCACCTCCTCGCCGACCATGCCGACGACCGTGTCCCAGTTGCGCTCGAAGGTCTCGTGCCACGCCGCCACCGTGCGCACGTAGTGCTCCCGCATCGCGTGGACGTCCCGGACCTCGAGTCCCCCGTCCTCGATGAGGCAGACCGTCTCCCCCACCGGGCGCATGTGCATGTCCGGGACGACGAAGGACTCGATGAACGGGCCGCCGCCGGGGAACCTGCCCCGCCGGGACATCTGCTGGACGAGGACCCGGCCGCCGGGCCGGACGTTGTCGTGCAGCGTGCGGACGTATGCCGGGTAGTTCCGCTGCCCGACGTGCTCACCCATCTCGAGGGAGGCCACCGCGTCGTAGGGACCGTCGGCGACGTCGCGGTAGTCCTGCAGCCGGATCTGCACCCGGTCCTGCAGGCCGCGCTCGGCGATCCGGGCGTCGATGAACCGCTTCTGCTCCCTGGCGATCGTCACTCCGGTGACCCGGGCGCCGAAGTGCTCGGCGGCATACAGGCTCAGCGATCCCCAGCCGCAACCGACGTCGAGCATGCGCATCCCCGGCTCGCCGAGGCCGATCTTGCGGCAGACGAGGTCGAGCTTGTCGCGCTGGGAGTCCTCCACCGAGTAACCGGGCGCGTCCGAGGTCCAGTAGCCGCACGAGTAGGCCATGTGCGGGTCGAGGATGAGGGCGTAGAACTCGTTGGACAGGTCGTAGTGGTGGCTGATCGCGCGCCGGTCCCGGATCGCGCTGTGCAGGCGACCCCCGACCCGCGCCTGACTGGGCGGCGCCGGCAGCGGGGCGCCGAGGGCGCCGAGGCCCGTCAGCGTCCGGGCGAGCGCAGCAAGGGCCATCGGATAGGGGCGCAGTCCCTCGAGGCCCCGTGCCCGGGCCACCCGCCAGACGTGGGTGAGCGCCTCGTCGAGGTCCCCCGCGACGTCGAGCTCACCGGTGACGTAGGCCTGGGCGGCGCCGAGCTCGCCCGGGTGCCACATCAGCCGTCGGAGCGCGTCCGGGCTGCGCACGAGCACCGCGGGGGCGCCCTCGGGACCGGCGACGGAGCCGTCCCAGGCCGTCAGGCGGACCGGCAGCTCGCCGCGCACGAGCGGGCGCAGCACCTGCTCGAGCTCCTGGGCGACGCCCGACCGGGAGGCGCTCGTGGCCCTGGCACCCGCCTCGAGGCTCGTCACTGTCTCAGGCCGTCGCGACGCGGGACAGGACGACCTGCTGGACGTCGAGGTAGCCGGAGGAGAACCCGGCGCGGGAGTACTCGAGGTAGAAG
>JBPCOG010000158.1:0-14103 GCA_051000455.1 Lapillicoccus sp.
CTGGGCGTCGTCGCCGTCGCCCAGAGCGACCTCAAACAGCTGCTGGCCGCCTCGACCGCTGCCCAGCTCGGTTTCGTCGTCCTCGCGGCCGGCACCACGGCGGCGGGGGGCGGAGTCGTCGCCGGCACCACCCATCTCGTGGCCCACGCGGCGACGAAGTCACTGCTCTTCCTGGCCGCCGGGGCGTGGCTGTCCGCGCTGGGGACCAAACAGCTGCGGGCCCTGCGCGGTGCCGGGCGGAGGTACCCGGTGGTGGGTGTGACCTTCACGCTCGGCGCGCTGGCCCTCGCGGGTGTCCCGCCACTGTCCCTGTGGGCCACCAAGGACGCGATCCTCGCTCCCGTGCGCGAGCAGTCGCTGGCGCTCTACCTGACCGCGCTCTCCGCGGCACTGTTGTCAGCCGTCTACGCCGGCAAGGCGCTGGCGCTGGTGTGGCGACCACTTCCCGTCGACGCCGCCGAGGGGTACGACACGGAGGAGAAGGGCAACCGGAAGGTGGGCCTGCTCGAGCGGCTCCCCCTCGTGGTCCTTGCCTCGGGTGCTGCGGTGCTCGGCGTCTTGTCCCTCCCCGCGCTCGACCCGCTCCTGGGCCGGGCCGGTCGGTCGGGGGCCTCGCCCACTGAGCTGGCGACGTCGGGGGGGCTTGCGACCCTCGGCGTGCTCCTCGCCGTGGCCCGACCCCACCGGCTCCCCGCTCCGACGTGGGCCGCCCGGTGGCTCGGTCTCGAGAACCTTGCCGGCGTGGTCGTGGTCCGCCCGACCCTGCGCCTCGCGCAGCGGCTCGCCCGGGTCGACGACGCGCTCGACGCCGCCGTGATGGCGTCGGTCCCCGCGCTCCGCGCGGTCGCCGGGGTGGTCGAACGCACCGACGTCGCCCGCGTCGACGGCATCGTCCGCGCCACGGCGCGGCTCGCCCAACGCCTCGGGTCGCTGGCCCGCCGACCCCAGACCGGCCAGCTGCACGAGTACTACGCCCAGGCCGCGGTCGCCCTGGCGGCGGCCCTGCTTCTCGTTCTCGTGGTGAGGTGAGCGTGCTCTCCGTCCTCGTCTTCGGCCCCCTGCTCGCGGCCGTCCTCCTCGTGGTGGTCCGCGTCCCGGCGGCTGCGGCCCTGTGGACCTGGGTCGTCGTCACCCTGGCGGAGGTCGCACTCGTCTCCGGGATGTGGGTCGCCTACGCCCGCGGCGGCGGCACCGGGGGGCGGGTGGGGTTCGAGGCCAACCGCCCCTGGATCCCCGGAGTCGGCGCCGGCTACCACGTCGGGGTGGACGGGCTCAGCCTGCCGCTGCTCGCCCTGACCACCGTCGTGTTCGCGGCCGCTGCGGTGTACTCGCTTCGCGAGCAACGACAACCACGGCTGTATGCCGCGCTGTTCCTGGCGCTGGAGACGATGTGCCTGGGTCTGTTCGCGGCGCTGGACCTCATCGTCTTCTTCGTCTTCTTCGACCTTTCCATCGTCGGGATGTACTTCGTCATCGCCGGCTGGGGTCACGGCGCCCAGGCGGCGCGCTCGGCGATGAAGTTCTTCCTCTACACCTTCCTCGGCTCCCTGGCGCTGCTGCTGGGCTTCATCGGCCTCTACGTCGGCTCCAGCCCGCACACCTTCGACATGCTCGAGCTGACCCGGCAGCGTCCCCTGCAGGGAGGTGGGGCCGGTGGGGTGCTGGCCTTGGCCGCGATCGCCGTCGGGCTGGCCGTCAAGACGCCGACCGTCCCGTTCCACACCTGGCTGCCACCCGCACACACCGACGCCCCGGCCGCGGGCTCGGCCGTGCTGGCCGGGGTACTGCTGAAGATGGGCACCTACGGCTTCCTGCGCATCGCCATGCCCATGCTCCCTCAGGCGTGGCGGACCTATGCGCTCGTGTTCGTCGTCGTCGGCGTCGTGTCGGTGCTCTACGGCGCACTGGTGGCCCTGGCCCAGACCAGCTTCAAGCGGATGATCGCCTACACCAGCGTCAACCACATGGGCTTCGTCATCCTCGCCGTCGGCGCGGCAGGGCTGGGCAGCGGCACCGACTCGCAGGCCCGCTCGTTGGCGCTCAGCGGCGCCGTGACCCAGATGGTCAGCCACGGGCTGGTCACCGGTGCCCTCTTCCTGCTCGCCGGTGCCCTCTACGAGCGCGGCGGCACCTACGAGATGGACCAGTACGGCGGTCTGGCCGGCCGCGCGCCGAAGCTCGCCGCCCTGACCGCGGTGGCCGCGTTCGCCAGCCTCGGGCTGCCGGGCTTCAGCGGGTTCATCGCCGAGTTCCAGGTCCTCGCCGGCAGTCTTGCCGCGGCGCCCGTGCCCACCGCACTCGCGGCACTGGGCATCCTCGTCACCGCCGCGCTCTTCCTGTGGGCGCTGCAACGGCTGTTCCTCGGCCCGGAACGGCGCACCCTACCCGCGGCCACCGACCTGAGCGCCACCGAGCTGGCGGGCATCGTCCCCCTGCTCGCGCTCTCGCTGCTCATCGGCGTCCTCCCCCGGCCGTTGCTCGCACTCGTCGAGCCCGCGGCGGCCCTGGTGGCCGAGCTGGTCTCCCGGTGACGGCCAACGAGGACCCGCTGGCCCTGGTTCCCGAGCTGATCATGCTCGCCGGCGCGGTCACCGCGCTGCTGGCGGGCTCGTTCCTGGGCCGCACGCGGCAGTGGGTCACCCAGATCCTCGCCGCGCTCACCCTCGTCGCCACCATGCTCGCGGGCGTCCTGTCCGCCACCGGTCCCGCCCGGACCCTGTACGGCTCGTCCTACGCCGTCGACGTCGCGACCTCCGCCGCCCGCACCATCGTCCCGGCCGCCGCGCTGCTGACCATCGCCCTGGCCACCCGGCGGGTCCGCGGGAACGCCCGTGAGAGCGAGTTCTACGTCCTCGTCCTGCTCGCGTCCCTCGGCGCCGTGGTGCTCGCCGGGGCCTCCGACCTGCTGCTGCTCGCGGTCGGGTACCTCCTCGCCTCGATCCCCCTCTACGCCCTCGCCGGCTGGGGCCGCGACTCCCGCGGCGCGGAGGCCGCCCTCAAGCTCTACCTGCTCGGGGCCTTGCTCGGCATCGTCATGCTCCTCGGCGCGAGCGTGCTCTACGGGGTGGGAGGAGGCTCCACGGCATACCTCGCCCTGGCCGAGGGCCTGCCGCGCGCACCCGCCGCCGCCGTGGCCTTCGGCACGGTCGCGCTGCTGACCGGCCTGCTGTTCAAGGCGGGCGCCGTGCCCGCCCACTTCTGGGTCCCCGACGCCGTCGCCGGCGCGAGCGTGCCCGCCGGGGCGTTCCTCACCACGGTGCCCAAGATCGGGGGGCTGATCGCGATGTACCGGCTGCTGGTCGTCATCCCCGACTCCTTGGTCAACTGGCGGCTGCTGGTGGCGGTCATCGCCGCGGCGAGCATGACCCTGGGCAACTTCGCCGCCTTCGGGCAGCGGGAGCCCAAGCGCCTGCTGGCCTACTCCACGATCAGCCAGGTCGGCTACCTGCTCATGGCCGTCACCGTCGCCGGGCTCAGCCCGGACGCCCTGCCCGCGCTGCTGCTCTACCTCGGCGGGTATGCCGTGACCAACCTCGGCGCCTTTGCCGTCGTTGCGACCCTGCCGCAGCTGGCGACACTCGAGGACTACCGCGGCCTCGTCCGTGCCCGCCCCGCGCTCGCGGGTGTGCTCCTGGTGTGCCTGCTCGGCCTCGTCGGCACGCCGCCGACCGTCGTGTTCGTCGGCAAGCTGAGCATCTTCGCCGCGACCTGGCGGGGAGGCTGGGCATGGCTGGTGCTCGTCGCTGCGGTCAACACCCTCGCCAGCCTCTACTACTACCTGCGCTGGCTGGCTCCCGCGTTCGACCTCCAACCCGCCGGCGCTCGACTGCCTGCCGGCTCCGGCCGCCCGCCAGCGCTGGTCGCGACCGCCTCCTGGGTGGGGGTCAGCGCCGTCGTCGCCGGCTGCCTCTCGCTGCTGCTCGGCCTCGGTGCCGGCTGGGGTCTCGCGCTGTCATCAGGGGTCCTGGGCCGTTGAGCACCCTGACGGGATGGCACAATGGGGTCATGGACCGTGGCCGCTGGACCTCTCCCGACCGGAGGGCGTCGACAGGGGTGCGCCGGCGGCCCACCCGTGGACTGCCGTTCCTGCTGTCCCTTCTGGCGCTGCTGACCGCCGTGGTCGCGATGCACTCGATGGGGGCGGGTCACTCCGGTACACCGCTCGGTCACGCCGTCCGGGGCACCCAGGGAGTCCAGCATGCCGCCCAGCCGGCACCGGTGACTGCGGCCGTCCTCACGGACCGGGCGCTGGTCACGGGACTGTCCCCCAGCGACGCCTCGGTCAGGGCGTCCTGCTCCGGCGCCCCCTGCCCCGGCGCCCACGCGGCCCTGTCCGTCCCCGCAGTCGCATCCCACCTGGGTGCCATCTGCCTGGCGGTCCTGCCGGTCCTGGGCCTGCTGCTGCTCGGCCTGGGACTGCTGTCACGACGCACGCGGTCCGGGCTCAGGGCGCTCACCCGGCCCGTGGACCTGCGTTCGCTCCGCGCCGCCGGCGACCCGTTCCCGCGGCCTTCCCTGTCCTCGCTCTGCATCCTGCGCACGTAGGCCTGCCACCAGCACGGTGAGGCTTCGCCACCCGGCGGCGCCTCCCGGCATACGCGCAGACCCACCTCGCATGCCCAGACGATGGAAGGAACCACCATGAACCGCACCCTGTCCGCCTTCGCCCTGCCCACCGCCCTCGCCTCGATCCTGCTCGTGTCCGCCTGCGGAACCGGCTCAGGCTCGCCTGCCGGAGGCCCCGACACGCGCGCTCCCGGCCTGAGCAGCACCAGCGCCCCGGCGACGGCCGGAGCGACGGCGGCCGACCACAACGACGCCGACGTGGCGTTCGCGACGGACATGATCGCGCACCACAGCCAGGCTGTGCAGATGGCCGACATGGCGCTCAAGCAGTCCTCCACCGCCTCGATCAAGGCACTCGCCGGCCAGATCAAGGCGGCTCAGGACCCGGAGATCCAGACGATGGCCGGCTGGCTCAAGGCCTGGGGGAAGCCGGTTCCCACGCCGATGGCCGGGCATGACATGGGCTCCATGAGCGGGTCGATGCAGGGCATGATGTCCCCGCAGGAGATGGATGCGCTCAGCAAGGCCAGCGGTGCCGCCTTCGACCGGATGTGGCTGCAGATGATGATCAAGCACCACACGGGCGCCGTCGCGATGTCGAAGGCCCAGCTCACGCAGGGTTCGAGCCCCGACGCCAAGAAGCTGGCCCAGGCCATCATCGACGGACAGACCAAGGAGATCACCCAGATGACGGGGATGCTGGCTGACGTCAAGGGCTGACCGCGCAGCACCCTGCGCCCGTCTGCGGGTTCGCGCGACGGACGACCTCGCGCAGGCCGCCCGTCGTTGCCGTCCGGCCACGACGGGCGGTCTGGGTCGGTCGCAGTCTCGTCAGTCCCCGAGCGGCGCAATGGCATCGCCGAATACCCGGCTGGAGCGCGCGCGTGAGCGCCCGCCGGGCGAAGCCGGACGAAGTTCTTCCTCTGGACGGTCAGGGTGCGGGATCGATGTGGACCGTGTGGCCGAGTCGTTCGATCTGCGCGACCAACCGGCGGGTGTGGGCTTCGTCGTTGCGGCGTGCGAGTCAGTCCGCTCCCAGCCAACTCCCCCGCCTGCAGCGAGTGGTCGTCAGGATGCTAGTATACCCCATCGGGTATCCGAGAATGGAGACCATGGCGGCCTCATCGACGACCCGCCTGCCCTACAGGAAGGAACACCATGTCCTACGCGCTGACGACCACGGTCCGCCAGAACTTCGCCGACGCGCTCACGGCCACCGGGGGCGCCTTGGCAGAGCAGGGTTTCGGCATCCTGACCGAGATCGACATCCAAGCCACGCTGAAGGCCAAGCTCGACGCCGACGTCCCACCTCATGTGATCCTCGGCGCCTGCCGCCCCTCACTCGCCCACGCCGCCCTCCAGGTCGAGCCGTCCGTCGGACTGCTCCTGCCGTGCAACGTCGTCGTGCGCGCCCTCGATGACCAGCGCACCCTCGTCGAGGCCCTCGACCCCGCCGTCATGGTGTCCCTGACCGGCAACGAGCGCCTCTCCGCCGTCGCCGCCGAGGCCGGCGGCCGACTCGCCGCCGCGCTGGACTCGCTGTCCCCCGGCACTCCCCCGACGTGACGAGCGACACGCCGACGACGACGCCGACGACGACGGAGCCTCGATGGTTGAGCTGAACCCGGACGAGATGGGGGCCGTGGTCAACCGCCTGCGCCGCGCGCAGGGGCAGATCGGCGGCGTGCTGCGCATGATCGAGGAAGGCCGGGACTGCAAGGACGTGGTGACCCAGCTCGCCGCCGCCAACCGCGCCCTGGACCGGGCCGGCTTCGCCATCATCGCCACCGGGCTCAAGCAGTGCATCACCGAGGCGGGGGGCGCCGACTCGATGGACACCGCTGCGATGGAGAAGCTCTTCCTCTCGCTCGCCTGAACTTCCGGGGTTCCCTGTGGGATGGGCACCTACGTCGCGCTCCGGTGGTGCGCTGTGAGGGCGTGGTGCTCGTCGCCGGGGCGACCGCTTGGGTTGACGTGGACGGTGACGTCGTCGAGCTTGGGCACCTCGTGGAGCAGCCGGTGCTGCGCGATGTGGGCGATCGCGTGCGCCTCGACGATCCCCAACCGCGAGTCCACGACGATCCCGGTCTCGGCACGGACCCGGTGGCCGATCCAACGCAGGCGCAGCCCATCGACGTCCTGCACCCCGGGGGTGGCGCGCAGGCTGGCTTCGGCCGCGTCGACCAGGTCGGGGTCGACGGCGTCCATGAGCCGCCGGTAGACGTCCACGCCGGCACCCCTGAGGACGAACAGGATGGCGACCGTGATCAGCAATCCGACGATCGGGTCGGCCAGCGGGTACCCGGCCAGCACCCCGAGTGCGCCGACGACGACCGCGAGCGACGTGAAGCCGTCGGTGCGCGCGTGCAGCCCGTCGGCCACCAGCGCGGCCGAGCCGATCCTGCGGCCGACCCGGATGCGGTACGCGGCGACGAGCTCGTTACCCGCGAACCCAGTCAGCCCCGCGGCAACCACGACGCCGACGTGGGTCACTGGTTGTGGATCGAGCAGGCGGCGGACCGACTCATACCCGGACAGCACCGAGGACAGCGCGATCATCACGACGATGAACACCCCGGCGAGGTCCTCGGCGCGCCCGTACCCGTACGTGTACCGCCGAGTGGGCGCCCGGCGGGACAGCACGAAGGCGACCCACAGGGGGATCGCGGTCAGCGCATCGGAGAAGTTGTGGATGGTGTCCGCGAGAAGCGCCACCGACCCCGTCAGGACCACCACGACCGCCTGGGCCACGGAGGTGGCGCCGAGTCCGGCCAGGCTGACCTTCACCGCGCGGATGCCCTTCGCACTGGACTCCCACGCCGCGTCGACCGAGTCCGCAGCGTCGTGGCTGTGCGGTCGCAGGACCGAGAGAACCCACCGCTTCATCCCACCGGGGCGACCATGGTGCTCATGGTGCTCCTGGAGCTCCTGGTGCTCCGGCGCCTGCCGGTGCGCGTGGTTGGCCGGGGTGGGCTCGCTCATGAGGGCCGGGTGCCGGTCGGTGCGGCAGCCCGGGCGAGCGGGGTGGCACCGGGGTCGGCGCGATGGTGCTGCGGCACCCCGGGGTTCGCGTGGTCGGCGTGGAAGACCGCATCCTCGACCAGCTGACGGACGTGGGAGCTCTCGAGCCGGTACAGCACCTGCGTCCCGTCCCTGCGGGTACGGACCAGGCGACCCATCCGGAGCTTCGCCAGGTGCTGGGACACCCCGGCCGCCGGCTTGTCGACGGCGGCTGCGAGCTGGTTCACCGCCAGCTCACCGTCCCGCAGCGCCCACAGCAACCGCACCCGGGTGGCGTCGGCCAGCATCCGGAACACCTCCACCGCAAGATCGACCTGCTCGACGCCCGGCTGGTCGTGGAGCGAGCCCCGCGTATCTGCATTCATGCGTAGATCATGTCATGGTCGTGCTGCCGCCACCGCGTGGACCATTGAGGTCCTCGCTGCCGCCGCCACCGCGTGGACCATGAGGGACCTGGCCGTTCGCGGCCAGCCCCGTGGCGGCGGCAGCCAGCAGCAGGATCCCGCCGGTGTAGAAGACGGCCCGGATGCCGAGCGTGTCGGCGAGCAGGCCGCCGAGCAGCAGGCTGGCCAGGCGCATCGACTGCCAGATCAGGTCGAAGGCGGAGAACACCCGCCCGCGCAGCTGCGCCGGCACGTGAGACTGGATGAGCGAGGAGAAGGTGACGTTGCCGACGGAGGTCCCCAGCCCGTAGCAGACGAGGGCGCCGAGCGCGGCCGGGAGCGCCGTGACGGTGGCCAGGACCACGTCCACCAGACCCCGGACCGCGAAGGCGCCGAAGACGACCCGAGGCCGCAGCAGCCGGGCGGAGCTCCGGGCCAGTAGAAGCGGGCCGAGGAACGCCCCGATGCCGATGGCTGCCAGCATCAGGCCGTAGCCCCCGCCCTGGGTCTGCAGGCGACGGGCAGCCAGCACGACCAACAGCGCGCTGGTCGCCCCGGCCGACAGTGCCGCCAGCGCCTGCCCGAGGGCCAGGGCGCGTAGCAACCGGTCCCGTCCGAGCAGACGCAGCGCCTCGAGGCCATGGGTCCAGGTGCCGCCCGTCACGACCGGCCGCGGCGCCTCCCCGCCCCGCAGGCCGCGAAGCGTCAACCCGCTCACGGCGAAGCTGGCGGCGTTCAGCGCGAACGCCCAGCCGAAGCCAGCTGTCGTGGCCAGGAACCCCGCCGCCGGGGCAATCAGCACCTGGGAGAGGACGGCCGCGGACCAGATGCCGCTGTTGGCGGCGACCAGCTCGCGCTCCTCCACCAGGCTGGGCAGCAGCGAGCTCGCGGCCGGGTTGAAGAACGTGGACCCGGCAGAGAGACCGAACCCGACCGCGTAGACGATGGCGACGTTGTCGTGCCAGACCACGAGAGTCGCCGCGAGCAGGACGCGCACCACGTCGGCGGAGACCATCACCGCCACCCGGGGCAGCCGGTCCACGAGTGACCCGGCCAGCGGCGCCAGGATCAGCACCGGTGCGATCTCGGCGAGCACCAGGCCGGACACGCCGAGCCCCGAACCGGTCAGCTGCAACACCAGGAGGGCGGTGGTCGTGAACTGCGCGACGTCCCCGCACTGGCTCACCGTCCGCGCAGCCCACAGCCGCCTGTATGCCGGACTCGTCAGGACCGCGCGGATGCCGGCGGGGCGAGCGTCCGGGGTCACTGGTCCATCCTGCCTGCCTCATGTCCGGCCCGTCGGCGTCGGATCGTCCAGCGAGCGACCCAGATGCCGGAACCGAAGAGCAGGACAGTGGCACCACTGAGGATCGAGGGAAGGGGCAGGCTGAAGGCGAGGACGAGGCAGCCGCCCAGTCCGAGGGCGGGCACCCACCGGGGCGGGCGATGCTCCTGGCGGGTGAGGGTGAGCGCGGACGCGTTGGCTATGGCGTAGTAGACGAGGACACCGAAGGACGAGAACCCGATCGCGCCGCGGAGGTCGAGCGTGATGACGAGGATGGTGACGACGGCCCCGACAGTGAGCTCGGCTCGGTGCGGCACCTTGTAGCGGGGGTGCACGGCGGCAAGCACTCCAGGCAGGTGGTGGTCGCGGGCCATCGCCAGGGTGGTGCGGGAGACCCCGAGGATCAGGGCCAACAGCGAGCCGAGGGCGGCGACGGCCCCACCTGCTCGGACGACCGGGCTCAGAGCCGAGAGGGAGCCGGCCTGGACGGCGGCGGCCAGGGGTGCGGTGGTGGCCGCGAGCCCGGCTGCGCCGGCGGCGAGCAACGCTGACACCGCGACGATCGCGTAGACGCCGAGGGTGATCCCCAGGGCGATGGGGACGGCCCGGGGGATGGTGCGGCTGGGGTCGCGCACTTCTTCGCCGAGGGTGGCGATACGGGCGTAGCCGGCGAAGGCGAAGACAGCAGCCCGGCGGCCTGCAGCACGCCACCTGCGTCGGCGCCGGGGAACGGTGAGAGGTTGCGGGCGGAGGCGCTTCCGCCGGCGAGGGACGCGACGACCACCACGGTGAGGGTGGCGAGGGTGAGAGCGACGATCACTCGGGTGAGCCACGCCGACTTCTGCACCCCGACGTAGTTGACGCCGGTCAGGGTGACGACAGCCAGCGCGCCGACGAGGCGGAGATGGCCGGGGGCGGCGTAGGAGGCGAACGTCAGGGCCATGGCGGCACAGCTGGCGGTCTTGCCGACGACGAAGGCCCACCCGGCCTGGTAGCCCCAGAAGTCGCCCAGTCGACGCCGACCGTAGACGTAGGTTCCTCCCGACTCCGGGTAGAGGGCCGCCAGCCGCGCCGAGGAGGTGGCGTTGCAGTAGGCGACCGCGGCCGCGACCGCGAGACCGATGAGCAGACCGGACCCGGCCGCCTGTGCAGCGGGGGCGAACGCAGCGAACACCCCTGCCCCGATCATCGACCCCAGGCCGATGACGACGGCGTCGAACACCCCCAGCCGCCGCACCAGGGGCACCGGGGAGGGAGACGACGGGGAGGACGGTGGAGCAGCCAAGCGGACCTGTCTCTCTATGTGACGGTTCTCGATATCGGTCAACGGTATGGGAGAGCCGAGGAGACCGACCGGCGCGGCCCTCCCGCCGGCGCTGCGGCACCATCCGGCAACCAGTCGAACGAGGGGTATACGCTACCGGGGTAGAGTGTGGGCTGACAGGCCCACAGGGAACGCTGCGGGACGAAATGCCACGCACGGGCTGAGCCCAGAAGGACTTCGAGGATGAGTTACACAGACCGCGGCGCTCGTCGTTCCCCCGGCCCCGCACCGATACCCAGGTCGGGTCTGAGCCGCCGCAGCCTGCTACTGGCCGCGGCTGGTGGACTCGGCGGCCTGACCCTGTCCGCCTGCACCAACCCGCGCACGCCGGGTTCAGTGAGCGCCACGGCCATCGCCGAGGCTGAAGCCCGGCGGACCCACAGCGGACGGACGCGCGCCTTTGCGCTGAAGGCCGCACCTGCGCGGGTCGACCTTGGGGGGGTGCTGGTCAACACGTGGGCATACGACAACGCGGTGCCCGGTAGCGTGCTGCGTGCGTCCGTGGGCGATGAGCTCGCGGTCACGGTCTCGAACCTGCTGCCTGAGCCCACGTCGGTCCACTGGCACGGCATCGCACTCCGCAACGACATGGATGGGGTCTCCCCCGCCACCCGCGATATTCCCGCACAGAGTGACTTCACCTACCGATTCTCGGTGCCTGACGCCGGAACCTACTGGTTCCACCCGCACGTCGGCCTGCAGGCCGATACCGGGCTCTACGCCCCCCTGCTCATCGACGACCCCAACGAGCCGCTCAGGTACGACGAGGAATGGGTCGTCGTCCTCGACGACTGGCTCGACGGCACCGGGCTGAGCCCGAAGAGCGTGTACGAGAAGCTCCGCGCGGGCTCGGCCACACCGATGAGCGGGATGAGCGGGATGGACCAGGGGCCGATGGGAGCCTCCAGTGGAGGTTCGCTGCTGGGCAACGACGGTGGAGATGTCGCGTATCCGCACTACCTGGTCAATGGGCGGGTGGCCAGTGCGCCCACGGTCTTCAGTGCCAAGCCGGGCCAGCGCGTGCGTCTGCGGATCATCAACGCCGGTGCTGATACCGCTTTCCGCGTCGCGGTCGACGGACATCAGCTGCAGGTCACCCACACCGACGGCTTTCCTGTCGAGCCGACAACCGTGGACGCTCTTCTCGTCGGCATGGGCGAGCGGTACGACGCGATTCTCGTGGCCAAGGACGGTGTCTTTCCGCTGATGGCCGCCGCCGAGGGAAAACAAGGCTTCGGCATGGCCATGCTGCGCACCTCGCCCGCGATGGCCACCCCTTCCGGGTCCGTCCCGCCCCGCGAGCTGACCGGGCGCGTCGGGACGGTCGCCGACTTCGTCGCCGCATCCTCGGTCCTGTTGCCCAACCGGCGTCCGGATGTGACGCTGCCGGTGGACCTGGGCGGGGACATGGGTAGCTACCGGTGGACGATAAACGGACGTCCGTTCGAGGACACCGAGCCGCTGCAGGTCGAGCGCGGGCAACGGGTGCGACTGACGTTCGCCAACGGCACCATGATGTGGCATCCCATGCATCTGCACGGACACACGTTCCAGGTCGTGGGAAAGGACGGTCAGGCTGGGCCGCGCAAGGACACCGTCATCGTCACCCCGATGCAGACGGTGGCCGTGGACCTGGTGGCGGACAACCCGGGTCGCTGGATGGTGCACTGCCACAACGCATACCACCAAGAGGCTGGGATGATGGGCCGCCTGGACTACCGCAGTTAGTGTCCCGCGACTGAGCCTGTCGGACGGGCCACGCGACGCTCGCGCCGCAGGGCCTCGAGAACCTCCCGCACCGTGGGCCGCGCCCAGCTCCTGAGCTCGACTCCGTTAGCTCGACGAACGATCGCCCCCATCGTACGGCGGCAGCACGTTGCTGTGCGCACCCGGGGGCGACGGCTCCCGGTGCTCGGCGACATCAGGGACCGAGGGCACGCGCGTACGATGCGGGACAGTAGCCAGCTCGCACCTGATGGAGGAGAATCCGATGGCTCAGGCGCCCCTTCTGCCTCGGCGCGCGGCTGTGCAGTGAAGCACCCGGATGAGCCGGCACCAGTCGACCGCGAGACAGCCCGAGTCCGCGGCATCTACGAGACGATGGCGCCCGGCTACGACCGGATGATCGCCGTCGCCGAGCGGCTGCTGTTCGGTGACGGCCGGCAGTGGGCCTGCACCCAGGCGTCCGGGCACGTCCTCGAGGTCGCCGTCGGCACCGGGCGCAACCTCGATCACTACCCCCCCGAGGTACAGCTCAGCGGTATCGAGCTGAGCCCCGCCATGCTGGCCAGGGCGCAGGCCCGTGCAGCGTCGTTGCCGCGCACCGTCGACCTGCGCCTGGGGGACGCGCAGCAGCTGAGCTTCCCGGACGCCACCTTCGACACGGTGCTGGCAACACTCACCCTCTGCGCCATCCCTGACGACCATGCCGCCGTCCGCGAGATGGCCCGGGTGCTGCGCCCGGGCGGGCGCCTGATCCTGCTCGACCACGTTGCCAGCCCCAACCGCGCGGTCCGCGCCGCACAACGGCTTCTCGACCCTCTGCTGGTCCGCTACGAAGGCGAGCACCTGCTCCGCGAGCCGGACACCGCCGTCTCCGCAGCCGGACTCGTCATCGACGAGCTGACCCGCTCCAAGCTCGGCATCGTCCTGAGGCTGACGGCTCATAAACCGCCGCTCCATGACACGCGCGCGCCCCGACCCGAGCGCCGTGGCCGTCTCGAGCGGTCCGGCTCAGACGAGCACTGAGCCAGGTCTCGACGCCCCACTCGTGCAGGCGGACACTGTTCGCCTGCATTCTTGCGGGACAGGTGCGGACCGACGGCTCCCTCAGATCACGTTTCCGCAGGCCAAAGGCACTTTGGGGGGATGAGTCGGTCGATACGCCGGGTTGAGTCAAGCACGGATTCTGACCTGCGCTGATTCAGCCCATTAGGCCCCTGACCTGCGGAAACATCGTTTGGTGGTGTTGGCCGCAGATGGGCGTTTCGGAGAGTCTTGCGGACTAATTGCGGACTACTGCCGTCAGGATGGCACGGGGCCGGCGACCATGAGTCAGCGCCAGCTCGCGGCGAGGGCTTCCAGGTGAGACTGCTGGCCACGCCCGGGATTACTGGGCGGCGGCCAGCAGCAACGGGTCAGCACGCTGCACCTGCCGCCAGCGGCCGCTTTGGTCATATCGGACGGGCAACGAGCCGCGCTGCAGGTCCTGGCCCGGTCGCAGACGGGGCCGCACCGTGTGCTTGGGGGTCAGGCTCGACCACGACAACAAGAGAGTCACTGCGTCTGCCGACCAGGCGTGTGTCTTTTAATCGTGTCCGGAGGGGGACTTGCCCACTAGGGACACACGCCCTCACCATCGACCTGACGTAGCACGGCACGGGCTCGAGGTGTCGTACGACGGCTGATGGCTGGTGTTGCTGACCTTCCGGCCTCGCCGAAATGCCGCCTGACCTGCAGTGATGTGTCTGGTCGCTTGACAGGGTTGGGTGCCATTTCGCGTTGGTGTGCCATGAATGGGCCAT
>JBPCOG010000056.1:0-5175 GCA_051000455.1 Lapillicoccus sp.
GGGCAAGGCCGCCGCCCGGGTCCGGCGCCAGGCGCGGGGCCGCAGGAAGCTCAGCGGGACCGCAGAGCGGCCGCGTCTGGTCGTCTCGCGCCCGACGCACCACCTGTTCGTGCAAGTCGTCGACGACACGGCGGGAAGGACCGTCGCCTTCGCGTCGACGATGGAGCCGGACCTGCGCTCGTTCGAGGGGGACAAGGCCGCCAAGGCCAGGAAGGTCGGCGAGCTGGTCGCCGGGCGGACCCGGAGCGCCGGGGTCGAGGCGGTCGTCTTCGACCGTGGTGGCAACCGCTACCACGGCAGGGTCGCGGCCATCGCCAACGGCGCCCGCGAGGGTGGGCTCTCGCTGTGAGGAACCTCAGCCAGAACGCAACGCAAGAGACAAGGACCATCTGATGCCCGGACCACAGCGTCGAGGCACCGGCCCCGGCACCGGCACGGCAGTCGCCGGCACCGAACGTACCGGCGACCGGACCGAGCGCCGCACCGACCGCAGGGAAGGCGGCCGGGACGGCCGTCGCGACCCCGCCGAGAAGAACCAGTACATCGAGCGGGTCGTGACGATCAACCGCGTGTCCAAGGTCGTCAAGGGCGGGCGCCGCTTCAGCTTCACCGCGCTCGTCGTCGTCGGCGACGGCGACGGGACCGTGGGGGTCGGCTACGGCAAGGCCAAGGAGGTCCCCGCTGCGATCGCCAAGGGGGTCGAGGAGGCCAAGAAGTCGTTCTTCAAGGTCCCCCGCATCCAGGGCACCATCCCGCACCCCGTCCAGGGCGAGGCCGCAGCCGGCGTCGTCCTGCTGCGCCCCGCCGCTCCCGGCACCGGCGTCATCGCCGGTGGCCCGGTGCGTGCGGTGCTCGAGTGCGCCGGCATCCACGACGTGCTGAGCAAGTCGCTCGGCTCCGACAACGCGATCAACGTCGTCCACGCGACCGTTGCGGCGTTGCGCGGGCTCGAGCGCCCGGAGGCCGTGGCGGCCCGTCGGGGCCTGCCGCTCGAGGACGTCGCCCCGGCGGCGATGCTGCGGGCGAACGCCATCAAGGTCCCTGCCAGGGCAGGTGCCTGATGGTGAGACTCAAGGTGACCCAGACCCGTTCCGGGATCGGCGGCAAGCAGAACCACCGCGACACGCTGCGTAGCCTCGGTCTGAAGCGCATCGGCGACGTCGTCGTCAAGGAGGACCGTCCCGAGATCCGCGGGATGGTCAAGACGGTCGACCACCTGGTCGCCGTCGAGGAGGTTGACTGATCATGGCTGAGACCAACACCAACAACACCACCAAGGCCGCCCGGGCGACGACGTCGGCAGGCGAGGGCACGGCCGGCGAGGGCACGGCCGGCGAGGGCACGGCGCTCAAGCTGCACCACCTGCGGCCCGCGCCGGGGGCGAAGACCGCCCGGACCCGGGTCGGCCGGGGCCAGGGCTCGAAGGGCAAGACCGCCGGCCGCGGCACCAAGGGCACCAAGGCCCGGTACCAGGTCCCGGGGCGCTTCGAGGGTGGCCAGATGCCGCTGCACATGCGCCTGCCGAAGCTGCGCGGCTTCAAGAACCCGTTCCGCACGGAGTACCAGGTGGTAGGCCTCGACCGTCTCTCCGCCCTGTACCCGGACGGTGGTGACGTGTCCGTGGACGACCTGGTCGCCAGGGGCGCCGTGCGCGACGGTCTGCCCGTCAAGGTCCTCGGCACGGGGGATGTCACCGTTGCGGTCAACGTGACCGTCCACCGGTTCTCGGCTAGCGCCAGGGCCAAGATCGAGTCCGCCGGCGGCTCCGCCACAGTCCTGTAGCCGAAGACCACCCAGGGACGCCCGGGAACCGCACGGTATGCCGTGGAGTTGACCTTTGTGTCGCGCCGAGCACGCGGGTGAGAAGCCCCGGGCACTAGGAGGATCAGTTGTTGTCGGCCTTTGCCCGTGCGTTCCGGACTCCCGACCTGCGCAAGAAGCTGCTGTTCACCCTGTTCGTCATCGGCATCTTCCGGCTCGGCACCGCGGTACCCACCCCGGGGGTGTCCTACACCAAGGTCCAGCAGTGCCTCTCGACGGCGAACCCCCAGCAGGGCTTCATCGGCCTGGCCAACCTCTTCAGCGGGGGAGCGCTGCTCCAGCTGTCCGTCTTCGCGCTCGGGATCATGCCGTACATCACCGCGAGCATCATCGTCCAGCTGCTCACGGTCGTCATCCCCCGCTTCGAGGTCCTCAAGAAGGAGGGCCAGGCCGGCACGACGAAGCTGACCCAGTACACCCGCTACCTCAGCATCGGCCTGGCGATCCTCCAGTCCTCGACGCTGATCACCTTCGCCCGCAACCCGAGCCAGATCTTCGGCCCGCAGTGCACCGAGATCATGACCGACCAGCACCTGGCGACGATCGCCATCATGGTGCTGACGATGACCGCGGGCACGGGCCTGATCATGTGGCTCGGCGAGCTCGTCACCGACCGGGGCATCGGCAACGGGATGTCGCTGCTGATCTTCACCTCCATCGCGTCCGGCTTCCCCGGCTCGCTGTGGGCGATCCAGCAGAAGGAGGGCCGCTGGGACATCTTCGGCGGCATCATCCTCCTCGGCTTCCTCGTCATGGCGCTCGTCATCTTCGTCGAGCAGTCGCAGCGCCGCGTGCCCGTCCAGTACGCGAAGCGCCAGATCGGGCGCAGGATGTACGGCGGCACGTCGACCTACATCCCGCTCAAGGTCAACATGGCCGGCGTCATCCCCGTCATCTTCGCCAGCTCGATGCTCTCGCTGCCCGCGCTCGTCGCCCAGTTCAACACCCCGAGGGACGGCAGTGCCCCCGCGCCCTGGGCGCAGTGGGTCCAGAACAACCTCGTCAGGGGTGACCACCCCCTCTACATGCTGATGTATGTCGGGCTCATCCTCTTCTTCACGTTCTTCTACGTGTCGATCACGTTCAACCCCGTGGAGGTCGCCGACAACATGAAGAGGTACGGCGGGTTCATCCCCGGCATCCGCGCCGGGCGCCCGACCGCCGAGTACCTGGACTACGTGCTGACCCGGATCACCGTGCCGGGGGCGATCTACCTCGGCCTCATCTCGCTGATCCCGCTCATCGCGCTCGTGCTCGTCGGCGCCAACCAGAACTTCCCGTTCGGGGGGACGTCGATCCTCATCATCGTCGGCGTGGGGCTGGAGACGGTCAAGCAGATCCAGGCACAGCTCCAGCAGCGCAACTACGAGGGGTTCCTGCGGTGATGCGCGTGATTCTCATGGGCCCCCCCGGTGCGGGCAAGGGCACCCAGGCGGCGCGCATCGCCGAGCGGTTCGGCATCCCGGCGGTCTCCACCGGTGACATCTTCCGGGACAACATCAAGAACCGCACCGAGCTCGGGCAGAAGGTGGAGAAGATCCTCGCCTCGGGCGCCTACGTCCCCGACGAGGTGACCAACGACATCGTCCGCGACCGGCTCGCCCAGCCGGACGCCTCCAACGGCTTCCTCCTCGACGGCTACCCGCGCACCACCGGCCAGGTGAACGCGCTCGACGAGATGCTGGCCGTGGCCGGCCATCGCCTCGACGCCGCCGTCGAGCTCACCGTGGACGAGGACGCCCTCGTCGAGCGCCTGACGAACCGGGCCGGCGAGCAGGGCCGCGCCGACGACAGCGAGGAGGTCGTCCGTGAGCGGCAGGCGCTCTACCGGGACGAGACGGCGCCGCTGATCGACCTGTACCACGAGCACGGCGTCCTCCTCAGGGTCGACGGGATGGGTACCGTCAACGAGGTCACCGAACGCGTCGTCAGGGCCCTCGAGGGCGTCCAGGCCTGACATGTTCGGCCGTAGGGGAACACCGGGCAAGACCCGCGAGCAGGTCCTGCTCATGCGTCAGGCTGGCCTGCTCGTCAGCCGGACCCTGGACCTGGTCGGGGGTGCGGCGCGGGCGGGCCGGACGACGGCCGACCTCGACGCGCTGGCGGAGGACTTCATCCGCAGCGGCGGGGGCGTCCCGAGCTTCCTCGGCTACCACGGCTTCACCGCCACCCTGTGCACGTCCGTCAACGACGTGGTCGTGCACGGCATACCCGGAGCCACGGTGCTGCGCGACGGCGACGTGCTCAGTGTGGACTGCGGCGCGGTCGTGGCCGGCTGGCACGGCGACGCGGCACGCTCCTTCCTCGTGGGCGGCCGCGCGTCGGCCCGCGACGAGGACCTGCGCCTGGTCGACACCACCGAGGACGCCCTGTGGGCCGGGATCGCCGCCCTGGGCGTCGGGCGCTCCCTGCATGCGGTCGGGGAGGCCGTCGAGGACAGCATCACGGCGGCCGGGGAGCGGGACCGGGCGCAGTACGGCATCGTCGAGGACTACGTCGGGCACGGCATCGGCGCGGAGATGCACGAGGAGCCGCAGATCCCCAACTACCGGGTGCGCGGCAACGGGCCCACGGTGCGCCCCGGCTTCACCGCCGCGATCGAGCCGATGGTGACCCTCGGCTCGCCCCAGACCCGCGTTCTCGAGGACGACTGGACCGTCGTGACCACGGACGGGAGGCGGGCCGCCCACTGGGAGCACACGGTCGCGGTCGGGGACGCGGGACTGTGGGTCCTCACCGCCGAGGACGGCGGGCGGGAGCGCCTGGCGGCCCGGGGCGCGGCATACGGGCCGCTTTCGGGCTGACGCCCGACGATTTCGGGGACCGGCCGGGATGGCGTAGTCTTGCCCGTTGGGCGCCGTGTGCTCCGGCGCCTGTGGATCGAGCACGACCGAGCACGCAACGAATCAACGGATTGATGGAGGATATGGCCAAGAAGGACGGTGTCATCGAGATCGAGGGCACGATCGTCGAAGCTCTGCCGAACGCGATGTTCCGGGTCGAGCTGAGCAACGGTCACAAGGTACTCGCCCACATCTCGGGCAAGATGCGTCAGCACTACATCAGGATCCTCCCGGAGGACCGCGTGGTGGTGGAGCTCTCGCCATATGACCTCGACCGGGGCCGGATCGTCTTCCGTTACCGCTGATACTCCCGATTGATTCCCGATCCCGACCGCTCCCGTGTCTGCTGGTGTCCGACCGCCACCCGACGCAGGCGCACGATCTCAGACAGCAGGCAGATGAAGGTTCAGCCGAGCGTCAAGAAGATCTGCGACAAGTGCAAGGTGATCCGCCGTAACGGGCGGGTCATGGTGATCTGCGAGAACCTGCGCCACAAGCAGCGCCAGGGCTG
>JBPCOG010000417.1:0-5124 GCA_051000455.1 Lapillicoccus sp.
CGGGCGTGAGCCAGAGCCACCGGATCGCCCGCGAGGAGGTCTTCGGCCCGGTCGTGTCGGTGCTGACCTTCCGCACGCCCGCAGAGGCGGTCGCCAAGGCGAACAACACCCCCTACGGGCTCAGCGCAGGGGTGTGGACCGAGAAGGGGTCCCTGATCCTGTGGATGGCCGACCAGCTGCGGGCCGGCGTGGTCTGGGCCAACACCTTCAACAAGTTCGACCCCACCTCGCCGTTCGGGGGCTACAAGGAGTCGGGCTACGGCCGCGAGGGCGGCCGGCACGGGCTCGAGGCCTACGTCACGTCGGGGGCCGGCCAGTGACCACCATGGCGGGCATGACCGGCACGAGCACCACGGCGAGCCGGGGGGGCAGGTCTGGCCCGGCCCGTGCCACCCGGGCTGGGGCCGCGGCCCGGGTCGACGTGCGCAAGACCTACAAGCTCTACATCGGCGGTGCCTTCCCCCGCAGCGAGTCGGGGCGCTCGTACGCCGTGCACGCCCGCAGCAGCACCGGCCGCCCCGGTGCCTTCCTCGCAAACGCGGCGCAGGGCTCGCGCAAGGACGCCCGCGACGCGGTGGTCGCCGCCCGTGGCGCCGTGGCCGCCTGGGCCGGCAGCACGGCATACAACAGGGGTCAGGTGCTCTACCGGGTGGCCGAGATGATGGAGGGGCGCTCCGCCCAGTTCGCGAGCGAGGTGGCCGCCTCCGAGGGGCTGACGCCGGCCAGGGCACGCGCCACGGTCGCCGCCGCGATCGACCGGTGGGTCTGGTATGCCGGGTGGTCCGACAAGCTTGCCCAGGTGCTCGGCAGTCTCAACCCGGTGGCCGGCCCGTACTTCGACATCTCCGCCCCCGAGCCGACCGGGGTCGTCGCCGTCCTCGCGCCGCAGCGGTCCTCGCTCCTCGGCCTCGTCAGCGTCCTCGCCCCGGTCATCGTCACCGGCAACACTGCCGTACTGCTGACGAGCCAGGACCGGCCGCTCCCGGCGATCACGCTCTCGGAGGTGCTGGCCACCAGCGACGTGCCCGCCGGCGTCGTCAACATCGTCACCGCCCGCACCGCGGAGGTGGCCCCCTGGCTCGCCGCGCACCGGGACGTCAACGCGATCGACCTCGCGGGCAGTGCGGGTGTGGACGGGCTCGCGTGGGGCGACCTCGAGCGGGCCGCCGCCGACAACGTCAAGCGCGTGCTGCGCCCCACCGGCTCCGGTCCCGACGCGGTCGAGCCGGACTGGACGCAGGCCCCCGGGCTGGCCCGCATGACCGCCTTCCTCGAGACCAAGACCGTCTGGCACCCCAAGGGACGCTGACCCTGCCTACCGACCCGGCGCTGGTACCTTGGGCGTCAGGGTCGACCGCGCGTGCGGCCAGGTCGACCGGGCCACCGCACCCGGGCACCAGCCCGGCCCGGGTCGACGGGGCCGCACCCGGGCACCAGGTGAGGGGGCATCGTGGGCGTTCGGGGGGCCGGGCAGTGCCTGTGAGCGGATTCGGGCCGCCGCCCGGCGCTCCAGAGGAGGAGCCGCGGCGACGTCGCGCGTCTTACCTGCCCCCGGGCGTTCACCCCGGCGGGCTCGTCTCCGCCACCGGCCCGGCCGGCGCCGCCGCCCAGGGGCTCGCCCTTCCCGGTCAGCAGCCGGTCCACGCGGGCGCCGCGACGGGCCCGGCAGCCGGCCTGCTGCGACCGCACGGACGTTTCCCGGTGGCGAGCGCGCACAAGCCCGGCATCATCGCGCTGCGACCCTTGGGTCTCGGGGACATCCTTGACGGGGCCGTCAAGAGCTTCCGCCGCAACCCTCGCTCGACAGCGGGCCTGTCGGCCCTCGTCAACGCGGTCGCCATCCTGCCCCCGGTGCTGCTGGTGGGCCTCGTGACGACCGGCAGGTGGTTCTCCACGTCCCGGACGAGCACGGTGGTCGACACCGCGTCGCTGAGCACGCTGCTGCTGGCCGCCGGGGCGGCCTTCGCGATGATGGTCCTGTCCGGCCTGCTCTCGTATGCCGTTGCCGAGGCCTCCCTGGGGCGCCGGCCGGGGATCGCCGAGACGTGGCAGGCCGTGCGCGGGAGGCTGGTGCGGCTCGTCGGGCTGCAGCTGGCGGTCGGCACGGGGCTGGCCAGCCCGCTCGTCCTGCTGGTCGTCCTGCTCGTGCTCGTCGCGGACGGGCCTGTCGCGGTGATCCTGCTCGTGTCCGTCGTCCTCGGGCTGACCTGCGCCGCCTGGGGGGCGTGGTTCGGCACGCGGACCCTGCTCGCCGCGCCCGCGCTCGTCCTGGAGAAGCGGGGTGTCGTCGAGGCGCTGCGGCGGGCGTGGACGCTGTCCAGGGGGTCGTTCTGGCGGCTCTTCGGCACCTGGCTGCTCGCCAGCAGCCTGGGCATGATCGTCTTCTGGGTCATCCAGCTGCCCCTGATGCTGGTGGGCTTCCTCCTGCTGGCCCTGCTCCACCTCAGCCCCGGACCCACCCTCTTCCTCAGCACCCTCAACGTCAACCTCGCGACGCTGCTGGCCTGCACGCTGGTCACCCCCTTCCTCGCTGCGGTCACCTGCCTGCAGTACATCGACGCGCGGATGCGCAGGGAGGGCTTCGACCTCGTCCTCATCCGGGTGGCGTCCGCCGGGCGCGGAGAGCGGCGATGATCGCCGGGCTGACGGCGCTGCCCGGGCTGACGGCGCTGCCGGGGCTGACGGCGCTGCCGGGGCTGGGCGCCCCGGCGGCGCGTGCCGCCTGGACCGCGGACCTCGACCCGGGCGCCGACGAGGCGCGCCAGTGGGTCGCGGACGAGCTCGCCAAGGACGAGTACCACGACGGACGCTCCATCCTCGAGCGGGTGATGCAGTGGATCGCGGAGCGGGTCCGCGACCTGCAGGACGCCCAGCACCAGGGACCGGGTGTTGGGCTCCCGCCGATCGTCACCGCGCTGCTCGTCGTCCTGCTCCTCGCCGCGGTGGTGTGGGTCCTCACCAAGGTCCGCGTGGAGCAGCGCACCCTCAAGGACAGGACTCCCGTGCTCGGCGACTCCGTGCTGAGCTCCGAGCAGTTCCGCAGCCGGGGCGAGCAGGCCTTCGGCGAGGGCCGTTGGGGCGACGCCGTGCTGGACTACACGCGGGCCATCGCCCGGTCGGCCGATGACCGGACGCTGCTCACCGACGCACCGGGTCTCACCGCTCGCGAGATCGGCGTCCAGCTGACCGAGGTCTTTCCCGCGCACGCCGGGCGGGTGACCGGCTCCACCGACCTGTTCGACGCCGTGCTCTACGGCCGGCTCGAGGCGACCCGCCAGGACGCCGAGCTGGTGCGCTCGACCGACGAGGCGCTCAAGCGTTCCCGGCCGGCGCTGCCCGGGCACGGCGACGCCGAGGAACCCGACCCGGGCAGGGCCGCGGCGCAGGCCCGGCGATGAGCTCCGCACTGTGGGAGCGTCAGCAGCCTCGGGAGGACACCGCCGCCCCGGGCGGCGGCCGCTTCCGCCGGCTGGCCTGGGCGGCCGTGGCGGCCGTCGTCCTGCTCGCGGCGGCAGCGATGACCTGGAGCGGGCCGGGCCCGGTGAACCACGACGCCCTCGACCCCAGGAACCCCACCCACAACGGGGCTCAGGCGTTGGCCCGCGTCCTCGGCGAGCACGGGGTGGAGGTCACCGTCGCCCGGGGGGAGCAGGAGCTGCGGCGCAGCGGCATCGACGCGAACACGACGGTCGTCGTCACCCGGACGACGGAGCTGGCCCAGGCCACGACCCGCAACCTCGCACAGGCGAGCCGCCAGGCGCAGCGTCTGGTCGTCGTCAACCCCGACTCCCGTGTCGTGCGCTACCTGTCCCCCGAGGTCACCATCCGCCAGCAGCGTCGGTCCGTCCCTGCCCTCGTCAGCTCCTGCGACGGTCCCGACGTCCGCAGGGGCGAGCGTCTCTCCCGCTCGCAGTCGGAGTTCCAGTCCAGCGGCGCCGCCACCGAGCTCGTGGGCTGCTTCACCACCGACGGCTACTCCGTCTACCTGGCGCTGCCCGCCACCGGCGCGCACCCGCCGCTCGTCCTGCTCGGCAGCACCAGCGTGGTCACGAACGAGCAGATCACCAACGAGGACAACGCCGCTGTGGTCCTGCGCACGCTCGGGCACGGTGGCCACCTGGTCTGGTACGTCCCGGACCAGCGGGACATCCCGGCCACCGACGCCTCCCGCGGTGACCGGGTTGTCCCGCAGTGGCTGGGCCCATCCCTGCTGCCCATCCTGTTCACGTTGTTCGCCGTGTTCCTCTGGCGGGGGCGCCGGCTCGGCCGGCTCGTCACCGAGCCGCTGCCGGTGGTGATCCGGGCCATCGAGACCACGGAGAGCCGTGGCCGCATGTATCGGCGGGCCAAGGACGCCCGACGGGCGGGCGCGGTGCTGCAGGACTCCACCCGCCGGCGCCTGGCCGGTTACCTGGGCCTGCCCACCTCCGCACACCCCCGGGCGATCGCCGATGCCGTCGCGGCGGCCACCGGTCGACCCGCCGGGGAGGTCGACCACCTCCTGAGCGGGGCTGCCCCGGCGGGCGACACTGAGATGCTTGGCCTGGCCGCCCAACTGGCCGCCCTGGAGAAAGAGGTACGTCGACCATGACCGAGGACAGCCCGCGTCCCTCGTCCCGGGAGGATCCGAAGCCCCCCACCGCGGAGTCGTTGCTCGACCGGCTCTCGGACACCCGGACCGACACCGGTACCACCCACCCCGCCGGATCGGGTGACGGATGGCCGTTCGACGACCAGGCCGCCGCCGCGGGGGCCGGCCCTGGCGATGGACCGGGCCGGCTCGCGACGCCCGAGCCCCGGCACGCGGATGCGGACGGGGTGCAGAGCACCGGGCGTCAGGCGCGCCCAGATGCCCGGCCGGACCCGGCTCGTCCCAGCGGGGCCGCGGCCACCTGGGCCACCCCGCCTCCCCCGGGCGGCGCCGGCACGGCCGCCGACCAACGACCGGTCCTTCCCCAGCCTCTCCCCCAGCCTCCCCGCCAGCCTCCCCGCCGGCCCGGCCAGCGCCAGCCAGCCAGCCAGCCGCAGCCCGTCGCGCAGCAGGCCCAGCAGCCGCCCGAGCGGCAGGCTCCGGCGCAGCAGGCTCCGGCGCAGCAGGCTCCGGCGCAGCAGGCTCCGGCGCAG
>JBPCOG010000457.1:0-2584 GCA_051000455.1 Lapillicoccus sp.
GTCCTACCTGCTGCTCCCCCTGCTCGTCAACGGCCAGCGGCTGGGCACGATGACACTCGTCACGACCGACGGGTGGCAGCTGTGCGCGGAGGACGTGCAGCTCGCCGCCGACGTCGCCCACCGCTGCACGGCCGTCATCGACACCGCCCGCCTGACCACCGAGCTGGCCCGGGCCAAGGAGGTGCTGGCGGACCTGCAGGCCACCAGCCCGTTCCCGGCCGACCAAACCAGCCGCCTCACGAACGAGGGACAGCGGATCGCCGCCGTGCACCGCTACGCCGTGCTGGATACCCCCCCGGACGGGACCTTCGACCGCATCACCGGCCCTGGCCGCGCGGGTGCTGCGCGTCCCGATCGCCATGATCAGCATCGTCGACACCGACCGCATCTGGTTCAAGTCGCACCACGGGCTGGACGCCGACCAGATCGAGCGGGGGCCGGGTCTGTGCGCCTCCGCGATCCTGCGCAATGAGCCCTGGGTCGTCACCGACGCGGCGCTCGACCCCCGCACCCTGGCCAACCCGCTGGTCGCCGGCGAGTTCGGGCTGCGCTTCTACGCAGGGGTTCCACTGACCACCCACGACGGGCACAACCTCGGCGCCCTCTGCGTCATCGACCGCGAGCCCCGGGCGGTCACCGACGAGGAGCTGGCCACCCTCACCGACCTCGCCGCCCTCGTGATGGACGAGCTGGAGGTCCGACGGGCCGTTCGCGAGCACGTCTAACCGGAGGCGCGCTCACCGGCCGGCAGCAGCCCCGTCCACCGAGGCGAGCAGCTCCGCGACCTGTGGGACGAGGGCGTCACGGAACGGCGTCGAGGCCCGCAGCCCGTCGTCGAAGACCTCGCGCACGCCCAGCAGCGCATCGACCACCGTGTCTGCGCCGGCACGGCCGGCGACCGCGTCCCGCAGGGTCTGCGCCAGCGGGTCGTCCAGCGGCAGCGGCCGCCCGAGCCGGTCGCGGCCGGCCGTCACGTACACCATCCACGCCGCCACCGCCCGGCACGCAGACAGCGGGGTCTCCCCCGCCGCGATCCGGTCCCGCACCGTGCCGAGCAGCCGCAGCGGGAGCTTCTGGGAGCCGTCCATGGCCACCTGGACCGTGCGGTGGCGCAGCGCGGGGTTGGCGAAGCGGTCCAGCACCTGCCGGCCGTAGGCCTCGAGGTCGGTCCCGTCGGGCCCGGCGAGGGTGGGCAGCACGTCGTCGTGGATGAGCCGGTATGCCGCCTCGGCCAGCTTCTCGTCGCGCACCACGGCGGCGATGGTCTCGTGTCCCGCGAGGGCACCGAGGTACGCCAGCATCGAGTGGGCACCGTTGAGCACCCTCAGCTTCATCTCCTCGTAGGGCGTCACGTCACCGGTCAGCTGTGCGCCGGCAGCCTCCCACCGGGGTCGCCCAGCGGCGAAGTCGTCCTCGACCACCCACTGCAGGAAGGGTTCCGCCACGACGAGCCCGCGGTCCTCGAGCCCGAGCAGGTGCCGCGCATCGTCCCGGTCGGCATCGGTGGTGGCCGGCACGATCCGGTCGACCATGCTGCTCGGGAAGCGGACGCTGGAGCGGACCCAGTCACCGAGCGGCTCCGCCTCCGCGTCGGGCAGGGCGGCGCAGAAGTCGTGAACGAGCCGCTGCACCACCGCGCCGTTGTGGACCACGTTGTCGCAGGACAGCACGGTGATCGGCGCGGCCGACGTCCTGCTGCGTGCCTGCAGGCCCCGGACGAGCTGGCCGACCGCAGTCCGGGGCGCCCCCCCCGCCACGTCGGCCACCACGAGCGGGTCGTGCAGGTCGAGCCCTCCGGAGCCGCTGCGCCGGTACCCCTTCTCGGTGACGGTCATGGTGACGACCTCGACGTCCGGGTCAACGAAGCGGTCCTCGAGACGCCGGGGCTCGTCGCCGGCGAACAGCACCTCCGAAAGGGACCCGACCACCCGCAGGGTGTCACCGTCCTGCCCCCGCTGCAGCACGGCATACAGGTTGTCCTGGGGGCGTAGCTGGCCGACGACGGTGGCCGAGCGCTGCGTCACCCCGCAGATGCCCCACCGGTCCTCGCCGGCGCAGGCCATGGCGTCCTCGGTGACGACCGCCTGGTGCGCGCGGTGGAAGGCACCGACACCGAGGTGCAGCAGGCCGGTTCGTCGACCGCTGCCGAGGGCGCGCGGAAGGGTGACCGCCTCGTCGCGGCGCGCCACGTCGAGAGTGGCCCGGGAGAGCCGGGTCACAGCACCGCACCGAGCTGCCACGGGACGAACTCCTCGCCGCCGAGGCCGAGCTGCTCGCTGTATGTGCGCCGGCCGGACGCCGTGTCGAGGAGCAGGTCGTAGACGCGCCGGCCCATCTCGGCCAGGGGGACCCCGGCCTCCACGACGCCCGAGCAGTCGAGGTCCATGTCACCGGCCATCCGCAGGGCCATGTCGGAGTTGGTCGCGAGCTTGACCGTCGGGACCGGCCGGCTGCCGAACACCGAGCCCCGGCCCGTGGTGAAGCAGATGAGGTTCGCGCCACCGGCGACCATCCCGGTGACCGAGACGGGGTCGTAGCCGGGGGTGTCCATGAAGACGAAGCCCGGGCGGGGCACCTGCTCGGC
>JBPCOG010000175.1:0-1818 GCA_051000455.1 Lapillicoccus sp.
CGCTGGGAGTCGACGCCGACCGCCGTCTACACCCAGACCGGGTGGGTCACCCAGGAGCGGCGGATCGCCCCCGTCAGCCGGATCCAGACCGTGGACATGACCCGGGGGCCGGTCGCCCAGCTGTTCCGGCTGGCCAGCGTCCAGGTGACGACCGCCTCGGCGGCCGGGCCGCTGAAGATCCATGGGCTCGATGTCGACGTCGCCCGGCGCCTCGTCGACGAGCTGACCACGGCGACCGCCGCCGCCGGCGGGGACGCGACATGACCGACGCCGGGCCGCAGCGCGGTGCCCAGCCGCAGCCCGGTGCCCAGCCGCAGCCCGAAGCCGGGCCGCAGCCCGGTACCCGCCCCCAGCGGGGGGCCGGGCTGTCGGCACTCGAGACCGACTGGCGCACGCTCGACGCGCGGATGCTGCTCATCCATCCCGTGACCGAGGGGATCCGGTTCCTGCCCGCGCTCGTCGCCGTCTTCATCGCGGGGCGCACCAGCGACGGTCACGACTGGTGGCAGCTCGCCGCGGTCGCCGCCGTGGTGGTCCTCGGCGTCCTGCGCTGGCTCACGACGCGCTACCGGATCGGCAACGGCCAGATCGAGCTGCGCAAGGGACTGCTCAACAAGCAGGTCATCGCCACCCCCGCGGACCGGGTCCGCACGGTGGACGTCACGGCGCCGGTCTTCCACCGCCTGCTCGGCGTGGCGAAGGTGGAGATCGGCACCGCAGGCGGGGGACATCGGGGCGAGCGGATCGTGCTCGACGCCCTCGGGGCAGCCGAGGCACGGCACCTGCGCGAGGAGCTGCTGCACCGCCGAGGGAGCCAGCCGTCCGAGCTGCCCGGGGAGGGGAGCACCTGGGCCGATGACGGGCGATCTCCCGTCGCGGCGGAGGCGGCGGGGCCGGAGGCAGAGACCACCCTGCTGGTCCTCCAGCCGTCGTGGGTGCGCTTCGCGCCGTTGACGATCAGCGGATTCCTCTCCGGTCTCGCCGTCGTCGGTTTCGGCGGCCAGTTCGTGTCCCAGGGGTTCGGTCTGCGGGGGCTGCGCGGGGCCGAGCAGCGGGTCAGTGACACCCCGCTCTGGCTCGCCCTCACCGCCGGGGCCGGCACGGTCGCCGTGGCTGTCTCCGTGCTGGCCGTGGTCGGCTACGTCCTGTCCTTCTGGGGCTTCCGGCTCACCCGCCACGGTGGGGGAAGCCTGCACGTCTCCCGGGGGCTGCTGACCACCCGGGAGACGAGCATCGAGGAGGCCCGGCTGCGCGGCCTCGAGGTCGGCGAGCCGCTCGGCCTGCGCCTTGCCGGGGGCGGCCGTCTCCAGGCCGTCACCACCGGACTGAGCAGGAGGGAGAACGAGCGGGGCAGCGCCTGGTTGGTCCCGCCGGCACCGCGCGCGGTCGTCGAGCGGGTCGCCGCCGAGGTCGTCGGCGACCCGGAGGCGCTGAGCGCGCCGCTGACCCGCCACGGTCACGCGTCCCGCCGCCGGCGCTACGTGCGGGCCGTCGGTCCGGCGCTGCTCGTCAGCGGCGTCGCCGTCGCGCTGACCCTGCTGCGGGGGTGGCCGGGCTGGGTCCTCGCCCTCGCCGGCCTCACGGTGCTCGCCTCATCGGCGCTCGCCAAGGACCGGTATGCCGGCCTCGGCCACCATCTGACCGCCCGGCACCTCGTCGTCAGCTCGGGTTCCTTCGCCCGGCGCCGGGACGCCCTCAGCCGGGACGGGATCATCGGCTGGAACCTGCGCCAGACCCTCTTCCAGCGCCGCAGTGGCCTGGTGACGCTGACGGCGACGACCGCTGCCGGCAGGCAGGGCTACCACCTGCACGACGTCG
>JBPCOG010000184.1:0-3191 GCA_051000455.1 Lapillicoccus sp.
CCGAGACCGCCGGTGAACAGGCCGTAGCCGTAGGCGACGTGGACGACGTCACCCGGGCGCCCCCCAGCGGCGCGGATCGAGCGGGCGACGAGACCGGCCCAGGTGTCGACGTCGTCCCGGGTGTAGCCGACCACGGTCGGGCGGCCGGTGGTGCCGCTGCTCGCGTGGATGCGGACCAACTGCTCCCTCGGGACGGCGAACATCCCGAAGGGGTAGCCGCGGCGCAGGTCCTCCTTCTCGGTGAACGGCAGCAGGCGCGGGTCCTCCAGGCTGCGCACGTCACCCGGGTGCAGGCCGCGGGCGTCGAACGCGTCCCGGTAGTGCCGGACCTTGGCATGGGCCCGGGTGAGGGTGTCCGTCAGCCGGGTCAGCTGCACCTCTCGCAGCCGCTCCGGCGACCAGCCCTCCGCCTCGTCGAGGTCCATCCGGGAGTCCTCCTCCGGCGCGGTCGCGGGGTCGCGGTCACGAGGTTGCAGTGCGGTATCGCTTTGACCGCAGTATGGCCCAACCCCGCCCCGGTGCAGGCGGAGGTGCCATGATTTGGGGAGACACAGGCCGCGGCCGGACCGCGGTCCCAACTCCAGGAGCTGGTCTCGTGACCTCACGCCTATCCGTGCGCCCCACCCTCGTCGCCGTCGCCGCCGCGGCAGCCCTCGCGCTCGCCGGGTGCGGTTCGTCCAGTGCTCCCGGCGGCGGCTCGGGCGGGGGCGCGGCCGGATCCACCGGCGGGGCCGGATCCACCGGCGGGGGCGGCGGGGGTGGTTCCACCGCCGGGACGGGCGGCGGCGCGGCGGGCGTGCCGCTCATCAGTGCCGGGAAGCTCACCGTCTGCACCCACCTGCCGTACGCGCCGTTCCAGTCCAACAACGACGCCGGCAAGACCGTGGGGTTCGACGTCGACATGATGGACCTCGTCGCGAAGAAGCTCGGCGTCACCCAGGGCATCGTCGACACGCCCTTCGAGGGCATCAAGTCCGGCCAGGACCTGTCCACCGGCAAGTGCGACATCGCGGCAGCCGGCATGACGATCACCGACGAACGCAAGAAGGCGATCCTCTTCTCCGACCCGTACTTCGACGCCACCCAGGCACTGCTGGTCAAGAAGGACTCGAGCATCGCGGACCTGTCGGGGCTCAAGGGCAAGAAGCTCGGCGCCCAGGCCGCGACCACCGGGCTGGACTACGCCAACTCGAAGAAGGCGGCCAACGGCTACGAGATCGTCGAGTTCCAGGACCTCGCGGCGCAGACCCAGGCGCTGCTCACCGGACAGGTGGATGGGGCCATCAACGACCTGCCGGTCTGGAGCGAGGCCATCAAACAGGCCCCGGGCAAGGCCAAGATCGCCACCCAGTTCGACACCGGTGAGCAGTACGGCTTCGGCATGAAGCTCGGCAACACCGCCCTCAAGACCGTCGTCGACGGCATCATCAAGTCCTCCAAGACCGACGGCTCGTACGCCGCGCTCTACATGAAGTGGATCGGCACCGCGCCCCCCGCCAAGTGAGCCGCAGTCCCAGGGCTGGCGCGGACAACGGTGTCTGCGCCAGCCCTGCGTCCGACCCAGCCTTGCGTCCGACCCCGAGCCAAGAGGTGACCGGATGAGCACCAACAGCGCGACCGACCGGCGCGGAGGGCTGACGAGACGGCAGCGGGCGCGGCTCAGCCGCGGCGCGCAGTACGTCCTCGGGGCCCTGGTCGTCCTCCTGGTCCTGCTGCGGATGGACTGGCAGCAGTTCTCCGCGGCGTTCTTCCGGCTGGACATCGCCGGGTCGATGTTCCCGCGGGTGCTGGCCATCGGCCTGGTCAACACCCTCATCTACACCGCCCTCGCCTTCGTCTTCGGCCTGTTCTTCGGCCTGCTGCTGGCGATGATGAAGCTGAGCCCCATCGGCCCCTACCGGTGGTTCGCCACCGGCTACGTGGAGCTGTTCCGCGGACTGCCGGCCCTCGTCGTCCTCTTCATGGTCGCCTACGGCATCCCCAACGCCTTCTCCGGCTTCTCCTTCCCAGGGGGGATCTACGGACAGGTGATGGTGGGGCTGGGACTGACGGCATCGGCATACATGTGCGAGACGATCCGGGCCGGCATCCAGGCCGTGCCGAGGGGACAGGTCGAGGCGGCCCGCACCCTGGGCATGAACCCCTTCCGCACGATGGTGAGCATCGTGCTCCCACAGGCGCTGCGGATCATCATCCCGCCGCTGACGAACGAGATCATCCTGCTCATCAAGGACTCGTCCCTCGCCTACGTGGTCGGCGTGACCGCCAACCAGTACGAGCTGACCAAGTTCAGCGCGGACTTCCTCAACCGCAAGGTCAACCCCACGCCGCTGATCGTCGGTGCCCTGCTCTACCTGAGCATCACCCTGCCCCTGTCCTCGCTGGTGCGCCGCCTCGAACGCACCTACGCCAAGGCGCGGTGACGCAGTGAGCGACCTGACCTCCACGACCGCACGGACGCCGAGCGCGTCGAGCGCGATCTCGGTGCGGCACCTGTCCAAGTCCTTCGGCAGCAACGAGGTCCTCAAGGACATCAGCCTGGACGTCGGCCCCGGCGAGGTCGTCTGCGTCATCGGGCCGTCCGGGTCCGGCAAGTCGACACTGCTGCGCTGCGTCAACCTCCTCGAGACCCCGACCTCCGGCCAGGTCTTCGTCGGGGCCGACGAGATGACCGACCCGGACGTCGACGTCGACGGGGTCCGCCGCAGGATCGGCATGCTGTTCCAGTCCTTCAACCTCTTCGCGCACCTGACCGTGCTGCAGAACCTCACCATCGCCCAGCAGAAGGTCCTCGGCCGCAACAAGGCCCAGGCCGAGCAGGTCGCCCGCAAGAACCTCGCCCGGGTCGGGATCTCGCACAAGGAGGACGCCTACCCCGCTCAGCTCTCGGGGGGCCAGCAGCAGCGGGTCGCCATCGCCCGGTCGCTCTCGATGGACCCGGCGCTCATGCTCTTCGACGAGCCCACCAGCGCCCTCGATCCCGAGCTCGTCGGGGAGGTGCTCGCGGTGATGAAGTCCCTTGCCGCGGAGGGCATGACGATGATGATCGTCACGCACGAGATGGCCTTCGCGCGGGAGGTGGCGGACCGGGTGGTGTTCATGGACGGCGGCTACATCGTCGAGCAGGGCACCCCGAGCGAGGTCATCGGCGACCCGCAGGAGGCCCGCACGAAGTCGTTCCTCCACCGCGT
>JBPCOG010000257.1:0-2693 GCA_051000455.1 Lapillicoccus sp.
CCTCGGTGACGGCCGACCAGCCGGGCAGCCTGGTCCAGTCCGGCTCGACCAGCTCGCGCCGCCGGTAGGCGTAGGGCTGGACGACACTGGTGCTCATGTCTGATGGTACAAAAGAATCTGCCGTGACATGCCGTGGACGCAGGAGAATCCACGTCGCGTCCCGCGACTGAGAGGATAAGGTTCGCCATCATGGCACCACGGCCCCCGGATCGCCTCGGACAGTCCTCGCCGTACGGCGTGCACCGGGTCCTGGACCCGGTCGGGGACCGGGTGACGCTCCCGCAGTCCGCGCAGCGGCTCGACGCGAGCCCCGGGCTGTGGCCCCACGAGGTCCGGATCGCGGTGGAGCTGCTGAACCTCGACGCCGCCTCCTACCGCCAGCTGGCGGACAAGCACCGGACGCGGGCCGGCGGCATCGACGGCGCGGCGCTCCGGGCCGAGGTACTCGACATCATCGCGCTGCGGGGCAAGATGCAGAATCCGGTGACCGGTTCCGGCGGGATGCTCATCGGCACCGTCGACGAGGTGGGCCCGCGCAGCCCGCTGGGCCTCACCGTGGGGGAGCGGGTGGCGACCCTCGTGTCGCTCTCGCTCACCCCGCTCGCCGTCACCGACGAGCTCGCCGGGTGGGACGGGCGCTCCGAGCAGGCGCCGGCCCGCGGGCACGCCATCCTCTTCGGCCGCAGCGTCGCCGCCCCGCTCCCCGGCGACCTCGAGCCCCGGCTCGCGCTGATGGTCATGGCCGTGTGCGGGGCCCCGGCGCTGGTGGCGCGGGTGGTGCGCGAGTATGCCGGGGGCCTGACCGGGCACGGGACCCGGCCGCCCACGGTGGTAGTCCTCGGCGGCGGCGGCAAGTCGGGGTCGCTCTCGCTGGCTGCTGCCCGGGACGCCGGTTGCGGCCGGCTCATCGGGGTCGTGCCGGTCGCCCGGGAGGCAGCCCTGCTGCGGGGGGCCGGGCTCGCGGACGAGGTGGTCGTCGCCGACGCCCGGTCGCCGCTGGGACTCGCCGCCGCGGTCGGGGCGGCAGGCGGCCCGGCGGACGTCACCGTGGTCTGCGTCGACGTGCCGGGCTGCGAGCAGCCGGCGATCCTCGCCACCGCCGAGGGTGGCACGGTCATCTTCTTCTCGATGGCGACGAGCTTCGCGGCTGCCGCACTCGGGGCGGAGGGACTCGGAGCCGACGTGCGGATGCTCATCGGCAACGGCTACCTGCCCGGCCACGCGGCATACGCGCTGGACCTGTTCCGACGTGTCGCCGGTGTGCGGGCGCTGTTCGAGGCCCGGCAGGGGGTGAGGGACGCAGCGGGTGAGGGGCGCAGCGGGTGAGGGACGCAGCGGGTGAGGGACGCAGCCGGTGAGCACCGTGGGCCGGGACCGCGGCCTCAGGCGACTCCGAGAAGGGCGTTCTCGATGACCTCCGACAGCGCCGGGTGGATCCAGTACTGGCCCCTGGCGACCTGCCCGGCGGGCTGGCCGAAGGCTGCCGCCTGGATCAGCGGCTGGATGAGCGAGGACGCCTGGTAGCCGAGGAGGTGGGCGCCGAGCAGGAGCCTGCTCTCAGGGTCGACGAGGACCTTGACGATGCCGGTGGTGTCCTCCATGGCCCACCCGTAGGCGACGTCGCCGTAGCGCTGGACGTGACGCAGGTACGGGGTTCCCGCCGCCCGCAGCTCCTGCTCCGTCCTGCCGAACGCGGCGATCTGGGGGTGGCTGAAGACCGCGTGCGGCACGAACCGGTGGTCGCTGGCGACGAGCTGACCGGGGTGGGTCAGGTTGTGCCTGACCACCCGCATCTCGTGGTTGGCCACGTGCTTGAGCTGGTACTCGCTGCTGATGTCACCGAGCGCCCACACCCCCTCGATGGGGGTGCGCTGGAACTCGTCGACGACGAGCCTGCCGTCCGGATGGGTCGGCAGGCCGCCGGTGCCGACGTCGAGCATGTCGGTGTTGGGGACCCGGCCGACCGCGAGGAGGACCGCGTCCGCGGTGACGGTCTGCGTTCCCGTCGGTCCCTTGAGGTCGAGGACCCACTCGCGGCCCCGGTATGCCGCGTGGGACACGACGGTTTCGAGGCGCAGGTCGAAGCGTTGCCCGGCGATCTGCGTGAAGGCCTCCCGGATGCTCGTGTCCTCGGGTCGCAGCAGCCAGGGGCCGCGGTGCACCCAGGTCACCTCTGAGCCGAGGGCGTCGAGCACGTGGGCGAGCTCCGCGGCGACGAACCCGCCGCCGATGATGACGACGCGCCCCGGCGGTGTGGCGACCCGCATGATGGTGTCGCTGGTGTGGACCCCGCGGTCGGGGTTGGCCCCCTTGAGGCCGGGCAGCTCGAGCCCCGTAGGTCTCCCGCCCGCCGCGATGACCCAGCGGTCAGCGGTGATCGTCACGCCGGTGCCCGTGTCGAGGGTCATCGGTCCCACGAAGCGTGCCCTCGCCCGGTAGAGGGTGACGTTCGGCTGGTCCTCCCGGTAGCGCTCGCCGTCGGAGGAGATGGGGTCGATCCGGCCGAAGATGCGGTCCCGGATCCCCGTCCAGTCGGTGCTGGGCCGGCCGAAGGTGACCCCCAGTGGCCCTGCGTGCGCACCGTCCTCGGCGAGGTTCGCCGGGTGGACGAACATCTTCGTCGGGATGCAGCCGACGTTGAGACAGGTCCCGCCGAACGTCCCCCCCTCGACGAGGCCGATGTCGAGCTCACC
>JBPCOG010000067.1:0-2981 GCA_051000455.1 Lapillicoccus sp.
GCCTGCGGGCCGCGCTGGCACAGGGGAGGCTGACCGGCATACCGCTGCTCGTCCTCGTCCTCTGGGGCACCGTCGCCAGCTGGCTCGCCGGCCGGACCTTCCGCTGGTCCGACTGACCCCAGACTCCCGACCGAGCGCCCCAGATGGTCGTCCATCTCAACATTTTGCCCGCCGGACCGACAAGATAGTGCGCTCGGTCGGTGGGGGGCGGGGCGGGCTAGCCTCGTCCCGTGCCCAGCTCCCCCGTGCCCGGCTCCGCCCCCGTGCCCGGCTCCACCGTGCCCGGCTCCGCTGCCGTGCCCAGCTCCCCCGTGCCCGGCTCCGCCGCCGTGCCCGGCTCCGCCGCCGCGACCACCTCCCCTGCGACCACCTCCGACGCTGCGAGCACCTCCCCCGCGACCGCGACGACGGCGCCGACCGCTCGCCCGACGACGAGCCCGTGGCTCGGACGCGCGCTGGTCGCCAACCTCGTCCTCGAGGTCACCATCGTCGTCACCGGGGGGCTGGTCCGCCTCACCGGCTCCGGCCTCGGGTGCCCGACCTGGCCGGAGTGCGTCCCCGGCTCGTTCACGCCGGTGCCGTACCAGGAACAGGGCTTCCACAAGATCGTCGAGTTCGGCAACCGGACCCTGACGGGAGTCGTCGCCGTCGCAGCGGTGCTCGTCATCGTCGCGGTCTGGGTCCTCGCCCCGCACCGTCGCGGGCTGCGCCGGATCTGCGTGCTCCCGCTGTTCGGAGTCCTGCTCCAGGCGGTCCTCGGCGGCGTCACCGTCCTCACCGGCCTGAGCCCCGCGACCGTCTCCGCCCACTTCCTCGCCTCGATGGTCCTCGTCGCGCTCTCGGCATACCTCCTGCACCGCGTCCGGGAGGGCGACGGGACGTCGCAACCGTTGGTGCGCAACGAGATCCGGGCCGTGGCCTACGTAACGAGCGCCCTCGGCGCCCTGGTACTCGCCCTCGGCACGGTCGTCACGGGGTCGGGCCCGCACTCCGGGGACCCGAGCACCCCCCGGTTCGGCTTCGACCCCCGCACCATCGCGTGGCTGCACGCCGACGCGGTCATGCTGTTCACCGGCCTCGTCGTCGCGGTGTGGCTCGCCGTGCGGCTGACGACGCCGGACGAGCGCCCCCGACGGGCCTGGCTGGCGGTGCTGGCGGTCACGCTGGCACAGGGGCTGGTCGGCTACACCCAGTACCTCACCGGGCTCCCCGAGGTCCTCGTCCTCGGGCACCTGCTCGGCGCGAGCCTGCTCGTCGTCACCCTCACCCGCGGCGTGCTCTCGCTGCGCACCCGCGCCTGGGTCGGCGTCAGCGCAGGACCGGCAGGTGCACGAGCGGGTCGAGCGCCACGGCGAGGAACAGCACGGTGAGGTAGGTGATCGAGAGGTGGAACAGGCGCATCGGCCGGAGCGAGGGCCCGGGGCCGAGGGTGGCACGCCCCAGCAGCCGGTGCGCCTCGGCAAGGAAGACCGCGCCCGCGGCCAGCGCAGCGACGAGGTACACCCAGCCCATGGCACCGACCGGCACGAGGACCAGGGAGGCGCCCACCATCAGCCACGAGTAGCCGACGACCTGCCGGGCGACGACGACGAACCGCTCGACGACCGGCAGCATCGGCACGTGGGCGGCCGCGTAGTCGTCCCTGAACTTCATCGACAGCGGCCAGTAGTGCGGGGGCGTCCAGAAGAACACGACGAGGAAGAGGACCAGTGCCGGCCACGCGAGCGTCCCCGTGACCGCCGACCAGCCGATGAGCACGGGCATGCACCCGGCGGCACCCCCCCAGACGATGTTCTGGGGGGTGCGCCGCTTGAGCAGCATCGTGTAGCCGCAGACGTAGAACACCAGCGCAGCGAGCGCCAGCGCCGAGCTGAGCCAGCCGACGAGCAGCCCGAGCCAGACCGTCGAGACCACCGCGAGCACGACCCCGAAGACGAGCGCGCTGCGAGGGCTGATCGTGCCGGTGACCAGCGGGCGCTGGCTGGTCCGGTGCATCACCGCGTCGATGTCACGGTCGAGGTAGCAGTTGAGCGTGTTGGCCGCTCCCGCGGACAGCGTCCCGCCGACGAGGGTCGCGACCACCAGCGGCAGCGACGGTATGCCGCGCTGGGCGAGGAACATGACCGGCACCGTCGTGATGAGCAGCAGCTCGATGATCCGGGGCTTCGTGAGGGCGACGTACTGCCCGATCGTGGAGCGCATCCCCCGACCCCCGGGTCCCGGCGTGGCCGAGAGCCCGGCGCGCGGGTCCAGTGCAGTCACGACGTCCTTCGGTGTCACGGGCCAGCCGGCGGCGGTCGCCTCCGCTGAGGACGACACCTGCGGAGTCTATCCCCGTGCGGTCCGCGGGACGTGGCAGGTGCGCAGGGACGGCAGCCGGCGGCGGCGGGAGGGCGCCGCACCCGATGTCGCCGGTACCCGGGTGAGGTCTAGGCTCGGTTGAGCTAGCCGTCGGTGCCGAAGGAGACGTGAACCCGTGAGCAGAACCACATCCGCAGCGTCGATCCTCAGCAGGAGGGACCGGTCCCTTCCGCTCCCCGTGGCCGACGACGCCGGGTGGACCGACCTCGACGTGCGGGCCGTCGACACCATCAGGCTGCTGGCCGCCGATGCCGTGCAGAAGGTGGGCAACGGGCACCCCGGCACCGCCATGTCACTGGCCCCCGCGGCATACCTGCTCTTCCAGCAGGTGATGACCCACGACCCCTCCGACCCGACGTGGCTGGGCCGGGACCGGTTCGTGCTCTCCTGCGGGCATACCAGCCTGACCCAGTACATCCAGCTCTACCTGTCCGGCTACGGCCTCGAGCTTTCCGACCTGCAGGCGCTGCGTACCTGGGGCAGCAAGACCCCCGGACACCCGGAGGTGCACCACACGGAGGGCGTCGAGATCACCACCGGCCCCCTCGGGTCCGGACTGGCCTCGGCGGTCGGCATGGCCATGGCCCAGCGGCGCCAGCGCGGCCTGCTCGACCCGGACC
>JBPCOG010000170.1:0-2144 GCA_051000455.1 Lapillicoccus sp.
GCCGAGGACTATGGAGGTCGTCATGAGGTTCGGACTGTTCGTGCCGCAGGGCTGGCGGATGGACCTGGTCGGGATCGACCCGGCCCAGCACTGGGGGACCATGCTCGGTCTGGCCACCCGTGCCGACGAGAACGAGGACTGGGAGTCGATCTGGGTCTACGACCACTTCCACACGGTCCCGGAGCCGTCACCGGAGGCGACCCACGAGGCGTGGTCGCTCATGGCCGCCTACGGTGCGGCGACGAGGCGGGTCCGGCTCGGGCAGATGTGCACGTGCATGGCGTACCGCAACCCGGCATACCTGGCGAAGGTCGCGGCGACGGTCGACGTCATCTCCGGCGGCCGGGTCGAGATGGGCATCGGGGCCGGCTGGTACGAGCACGAGTGGCGCGCCTTCGGGTACGGGTTCCCACCGGCCCGGGAGCGGCTCGGGGCGCTCCGCGACGGCGTGCAGATCTTCCGCGACATGTGGACCAAGGGCGAGGCGACGTATGCCGGGAAGTACCACAGCGTCGACGGCGCCATCTGCTCGCCCCGGCCGCTGCAGGGCACCTCGGCCCCGGGCTCGGCGGAGAACGGGATCCCGATCTGGGTCGCGGGCGGCGGGGAGAAGGTCACGTTGCGGATCGCGGCGCAGTTCGCCGACTACACGAACTTTGACGGCACCCTGGAGGGGTTCACCGCCAAGAGCGCGCTGCTCGAGCAGCACTGCCGCGACCTCGGCCGCGACTTCGGGGCGATCACCCGCAGCGCGAACTACAACGTCGTCATCGGCGAGACCGAGCGGGAGGTCGCCGACCGGTTCGCGTGGCTCGAGGACCACTACCGCCGGGCCGGCGTGCCCGACGACGTGCTCAAGGACCAGGTCGAGTCGATGAAGGACCAGCCTGCGGTCGGCACGCCGGAGCAGATCCTCGAGCGGCTCACCGCACTCGAGAAGGCGGGGATGACCTACGCGATCGCGTACTTCACGGAGGCCGCCTACGACACGTCCGGCCTGGCGCTGTTCGAGAGCAGCGTCCTTCCCGAGCTGAGGACGGCGCCCGGGTGAGCTGATGGGACCCTTCACCGCCGCCGACATCCCCGACCAGCACGGGCGCGTCGTCGTCGTCACCGGCGCGAGCTCGGGCATCGGGCTCGAGACCGCCAGGGCGCTGGCGGACCACGGCGCCCACGTGGTGCTCGCGTGCCGCGACCTCGGCAGGGGGGAGCAGGCGCGGGAGCACGTCGGGGGCAGCAGCGAGGTCCGCGAGCTCGACCTGGCCGACCTGTCGTCGGTCCGGTCCTTCGCGGCCCCGCTGCAGGACTGGAGCATCGGCGTGCTCGTCAACAACGCCGGCGTCATGGCGGTCCCGCGGGGACGGACCAGGGACGGGTTCGAGACACAGCTCGGCACGAACTTCCTCGGCCACTTCGCCCTGACGGGCCTGCTGCTGCCACGGGTCACCGACCGGGTCGTCACCGTGTCCTCGCTCGCCCACCACGCCGGCCGGATCAGCCTCGACGACCCCAACTTCGAGCGGCGCGCCTACCGCGCGTGGGCGGCATACGGCCAGAGCAAGCTTGCCGACCTCATGTTCGCCTACGAGCTGCAGCGCCGCCTCCTGGTCGCCGGCTCAGTCGTCCGGTCCGTGGCGGCGCACCCCGGCTACACGGCCACCAACCTGCAGGGCCGTAGCGGGCGGCCGCTGCTCGACGCGGTGATGCGCTGGGCCAACCGGCTCCCGCTCCTCGCCCAGGGCGCCGGGAACGGGGCGCTGCCCACCCTGTATGCCGCCACGGCACCCGGCGTGCCCGGCGGCAGCCTCGTGGGGCCGTCCGGCCCGCGGGAGATGCAGGGAGCACCGCGCGTCGTCGGGTCCTCGGCCGCCTCACACGACCGGGACACCGCCGCCGGCCTGTGGGACCTCGCGGAGCGGCTGACCGGGGTCCGCTTCGACCTGCCCGTGGTGAGCGCCCCGGACGCCTGAGGACACCGGCGAGGGGTCAGTCGTGGCTGGGGGGACCGCTTTCCTCCGGCCCCACCCCCCCCCCCAGAGGCAGGGCGGGGGAGGTGGGGGCGGGCCGCGCCGGAAGCGCCCGCCGGCCGACCGGCATACCGGGCGTAGCCTTCCCCCGTGGGCGCCGCGGGCACGGACCAGGGG
>JBPCOG010000074.1:0-9994 GCA_051000455.1 Lapillicoccus sp.
GCGTCGCCGCCGAGACGACGGAGGCCGTGACCGCCCGCATCAGCTCGGCAGGGGTGTGGCGGGACGACGGGTCCTGGGTCGTGGCGGCGGCAGCGCGGCGTTGCGACCTGTTGGGCCACCCGGGCGAGGAGGTTCCCGTGCGTGACGGCGTCGTCGAGCTGCCCCTGCGTCCGTGGGAGATCGCCACGATACAGCTGGGAGGCCCGGACCGGACCAGCTCAGCGGGCGACTCGGACCGGGCTACCACACCGGACGACCCGGGCCGGGCCACCACTGCCCGGGGTCATGTGTCCACGCCCTGAGCGTGCGGACACACCGGCTCAGCTCTGCGGCGTCGACCTCGTCACCCAGGGCGTCGAGGCCGTCCTCGATGGCCCCGTCAGCCGCCTCGATGACGCGCAAGCCCTCCCAGGTTGGTTGGGCCAGCACGGCTCTGCCGTCCCCTGGGTGCGGACAGGTCAGCATCAGGTCCTTGGCGACGAGGGTCTTCACGATCTTGCTGGCGGCCTGGGCCGAGACCCCGAGATGTTCGGCGAGGGAGCTGATGGGCAGACCCCAATGTCCTCTCGACCGCCGCAGGATGTGCAGACCGGGCATTCGGACGTCCTCGTGACCCCGCCGGGCCAACCCCTCGAGCACGAGCGCGTCGACCGCCTCACTTGCCCGCCGCAGCAGCAACGGCAGGTCCCGGTCGTCGTCCCCGGCACCCGGTGCCGCGCTCACCGGCGCGTGCCTGTTGCCATCGGACCAGTGTGCGACCTGCCGCGTCCGGAGCGCTGGGTCGTCCACAGGAGCCGGAGACCCGCGACGGCCGGCCGCCGCGCCCGGCGGGAGTGACACGTCGTGGCGACTGGTCAACGCGGTTTCGGAGGTACACAACCAGGTTGACAACGGGCGACTGTCCTCATGTCGGCGGATCCGGTTCGTCATCGCAGTTGAGGGACAACCCAACCAAGACAACTATCCCGCCGCACCCATGCGCCCCTCGAGAGGGAGCAGCGTCACCGGCGTCGACGGCACTCACTGCCCCGTTCTGGAGGTCGCTGTTGTTCCCCCCGGTCCGGCCGGAAGCCGTCACCCGCACAGCGCGAGCACCCGCATGTGCCCGTCCTCGAGCCACCACGGTCCCGTCCCGGGTCCGGCCGGCACCGAGACAAAGTCGCCGAGGATCCGCCGTCGCTCCCGGTCGAAGCCCGTCAGCAGGGCGCCCTCCGCACCGACGACGGTGAGCTCGTCACCCATCGGCAGCAGCAACGGACCGTCGCGACCTGCGCTGACCGCCGTCCGCCCCGCCGTGATGCCAGCGAGCACGTCCTCGTCGGCGCCCAGCACCCAGGTCGTCGGGGCGCCCGGGAGGGCGTCCGCGCCCACGCGGTGAAAGTCGCTGCCACCGATCGGGACCGTTCCCGGTCCCGCCGACTGCCACCATGCGAGCGGGCCGCCCCAGGCGGGCAACGCGAGCCACGAGGAGTGCCAGATCTCGGCTACGGCCGCAGGCGGGTCCAGCCTCATCTGCCAGCAGCAGTCGGCGGCCAGCGGGTGGTTGACCGAGAGCACGCCACCGCGGTCCGCCACCTCGGCCTGCCACTGGACGGCTGGACGCCGGAAGTCGACGAAACCGATGTCGCCGAACGCGTTCGCGTGACCACGGTCGGTCGTCACCTCCTGACCGGGGACGAGCGCGATGCCGTACCGCGCGCCGACCGCCGCGAGCTCGCCGTGGTGGCTCGTCGTGTTGTGGTCGGTGACCGCCAGCGCGTCGAGGCCACGGGACACGGCGAGGGCGGCGAGCTGGGCGACGGTGAGCGCGCCGTCGGAGTGGACGGTGTGGGCGTGGAAGTCAGCGGCGCGCCATGTCATCCCGTCGAGGCGGGGCAGGTCGCGACGTGGCGGCCGCGAAGGGCCCGGAGGGTCAGGCGCCGTCGTCGCCGCGCGCTCTTCGTCGACCTCTGCGCGGCCCACAGTGTCGACTCGGACCCGGAAGGGGAGGTCCGGCTGCGGTACCCGGTGGAGACCGAGGAGGACCTGCCAGACACCAGCAGTCAGGGACGTCGGCAGGTAGCCGGGAGTCGCCCAACCTTCCGAGACCGTGTAGTGCTCGCGCGCCCCGCCCGACCACCCGACGTAGTGGTCCGGGCCCTGGCAGCCGAGGTCGATCACCCCCCCCCCGGACCGGTCGAAGTCCAGCTCGACACGGACCCCGTACGTCCCCGCCGGCACCTCGAAATCGATGCCCCGACACTGCTTCTCGGCCCGGTCGTCCGGTGTCCACCTCCCCTGCAGGTCCAGCAGCCTCATGCCCGGTCGTGGACCGCCCCGACGAGCTCGCCGTCACTCGCACGGTAGCGCAGCACGCGTTCCGGCTCCGGTGAGACGGTGACCTCCCGGTCGATCTCCGGCTCGGCCCCCTCCGGTACAAGTGCCTGCAGGGAGTGGTCGCCGACCTTGACCGAGACGAGCATCGACGCGCCGAGGTTCTCGACGATCGAGACACTCCCGTGCAGCGTCAGCGGTCCTCCGGTGTCGAGCCGGGTGTACTCGGGACGGAAACCGATCAGCAGCTCGTCACCCTCGGGCACCTCGCTGCCGAAGGCCGTCCCCGGCACGAGGTTCATCGGCGTCGACCCGATGAAGTTGGCGACGAAGATGTTGGCGGGGTGGTGGAAGATCTCCGAGGGCGTGCCCAGCTGGCGGATCTTGCCCGCCTCCATGACGGCGATCTTGTCCGCCATCGCCAGGGCTTCCGCCTGGTCGTGCGTGACGAAGACCGTCGTCACCTTGAGGTCGTGCTGCAGACGCTTGAGGAACGTCCGCGCCTCGAGGCGGAGCCGGGCGTCGAGGTTCGACAGGGGCTCGTCGAAGAGGAACACCGCCGGCTGGTAGGCGATCGCCCGTGCCAGCGCGACCCGCTGCTGCTGGCCGCCGGACAGCTGTCCCGGGCGCCTGTCCATGAGCGCGTCGAGACCGAGTCCCTGCCCTGTCTCGACCGCCTTCGCACGGCGCTCGGCGAGGGGCATCTTCTGGATCCGCAGCGGGTAGGAGATGTTGTCCGTGACGTCCATGTGCGGGAAGAGCGCGTAGTCCTGGAAGACCATCGCCACGTCGCGCTTGCCGGGGGGCAGGGTGGTCACGTCCCGGTCGCCGAGCAGGAGCTGGCCGCCCGTCGCGTCCTCCAGGCCGGCGATGGTGCGCAGCAGCGTCGTCTTCCCGCAGCCGGAGGGGCCCAGCAGGGCGAAGAACTCACCGTCCCCGATCGTCAGGGTGAGGTCGTCGACGGCGGCCACGCCCCCGGCATACACCTTGGACAGTCCGACCAGCTCGATGCTCACCATCAGCTCTTGATCCCTCCATGGAACCTGAATCCGTAGCGCTGGTTGACGAAGAGGTACAGCGCCACGACCGGCAGGGCATACAACAGCGAGAAGGCCGAGATCAGTGGCAGGTTGGCCTGTCCCCCCTCGGTGTAGAAGGTGTACATGACCACTCCGGCCGGGGCCTTGTCGGGGTCGCGCAGCAGGATGTACGCGATGAGGAACTCCCCCCAGGCGTTGACCAGCGCCCACACCGCGATGGTGGCCAGGCCCGGGCGGGCGATCGGGAGGACGACGTCCCGGAGCACCTGCAAGGGGCTCGCCCCGAAGACGCGAGCACTCTCCTCGTAGGAGCGAGGGGTGGCGTCCATGAAGTCCTTGAGGATGAAGATCGCGGCCGGCAGGAGCCCGCCGGCGAGCACGAGGATGACGCCCGTCCGGCTGTCGATGAGGTTGATCTGGAACATCAGCAGGAAGATCGGGACCATCGCGGCGGTCCCGGTGACGATCGAGGACAGCAGCAGCAGGCCGTAGAGCATCACGTTGCGTCCGGGGACCCGCACGCGGGAGAGGGCGTATGCCGCGAGGGCCGACAGCGCGGTCACGAGCAGCATCGTGCTGCCGGCGATGAAGACCGAGTTCCGCAGCGACGAGAGCGCGTACGGGTTCTCCTGCATCTGGCGGAAGTTGTCGAGCGTGAACTGGGGCAGCTTGACACGCAGCGCGGGATGGGCGTCGAAGGGCGTGAAGACCAGCCAGAGCAGGGGCAAGGCGAAGAACGCCGTCACCAGGGTGAGGAAGGCGTAGAAGAGGATCCGGCGCGCAAAGGCCCACGGAACCGACGCCGGTGACAGGTCTCTCATGCTCGTCGCTCCCTCAGCAGCCGGATGTAGAACAGCGCGATGACGAGGTTGATGACGAGCATGATGAGCGAGATCGCCGACCCGTAGCCGAGCTGACCGGCATAGAGGGCCTCCTTGTAGATGTAGACCGGGAGCGTCTCGGTGGCGTGGTTGGGTCCGCCGGCGGTAAGCAGGTAGGGCGAGAAGTCGTTGAACGTCCAGAGGCTGATGAGCAGCGTGTTGGTCAGGACGTGCCCCCTGATGTGGGGAAAGACCACGTCGCGGAACTGCTGCCAGAGTCCCGCTCCGGCCAGGCGGGCGGTCTCCAGCTGCGAGGGGGGCACCGCTCCGAGCGCAGCGGCGAACAGCAGCATCGAGAACGCCGTGCCGCGCCAGGTGTTGAAGACGATGATCGACTGCATCGGGTGGTCGAGCAGCCACGCCGTGTCCGGCGTGTTGAGCAAGGTGCTGAGGGTGCCGCCGTCGCGGTTGAGGAAGGCCACCCAGAGGAAGGCGACGATCGAGCTCGGCAGGATCCAGGCGAGCAGGACCAGCGTCTCGACGACCGTCTTGACGACCTTGGGCACCGACCGCACCGACCACGCGATGCTGAAACCCATGATCGTCTGGCCGACGATCGCCGAGCCGAACACGAAGACCAAGGTCAGCAGTAGCGAGCGCCGGAAAGCCGGGTCGCCCAGCGCAGCAGCGTAGTTGGCGATGCCGACGACCTTGGGCTCGGCCGCGGCGACGCCGGTCAGGCGGTAGTCGGTGAGGCCGAGGTAGATGGTCCAGAGCGCCGGGAAGACGAGGAAGGCACCGACGAGCAGGAACGCCGGTGTGATGAAGGCGACGGCCCGGGGGCGTCCGAGGCCGGCGGCATCGGACACACCCGTGCGCTCACTCACGCGGGCGGCCGCGGTCGCGCCGCGCCGGTCAAGAGCTGGCGACCTTGTCCGCGCCCCCGGCAGCCTTCTCGACGGCCGCCTTGTACGCCGCGGCCGCCTCGTCGACGCTCTTGCCCGAGACGATGTCGGCAGTCGCCTGCTGCAGCGCCGCGGACACCTGCGGGTACACCGCCAGACCGGGCCGGTATGCCGTGATCGGCAGCACCTTCTCGGAGATCACCGACAGCACCGGGTCCTTGGAGAGGACCTCGGCGTTGACGTCCTTGCGCGCCGTGATGCGGGCCGAGCCGCCGAGCAGGGCCTTGATCGCGTCGGGTGAGCTCATGAAGGTCAGCAGGTCCCAAGCCTGTTGGGGGTACTTGGTGTTGGGGTTGAGGAAGTAGCCGGAGCCGCCGGACATCGACACGTAGTCCTGGCCGCGGATCCCGGCCTTGGGCGCCTTGGCCGGGATGAGGGTGAACCCCACCTCGGCGTCCCGGTTCGGCATGGGGGCGACGCCCTTGTCGGGGTTGATCACGGACCGCCAGAAGTAGTCGCCCTCACCGAGGATGCCGATCTTGCCGGCGGCGAAGGCGGCGAACGACTCGTCCCGGCCCTTGGCGGCCTGCTGGTAGTTCTTGTCCATCAGCCCGCTGTCGATGAGCTTCTTGTAGAAGCCGAGGACGTCCCGGATGTTCTGGGTGTTGCCCTGCCACTTGCCGTCCTGGTAGATCTGCGCTCCGGTGCCGACGAGCAGCGGCAGCGCGCCCTGCATCGTCGTCGCCTCTCCCATCGCCGTCCCGGCGTTGATCTGGATCGGCGTCACACCGGCGATCGACTTCAGCTTCGTGCCGGCGTCGACGATGTCCTGCCAGCTCTTGGGCTTCCAGTCCGTCGGCAGGCCGGCCTGCGCGAAGAGCTTCTTGTTGTAGTAGAGGACCCGGCCGTCGGTTCCCGCCGGGATCCCGTACGCCTTGTCCTTGTAGGAGGCGTTGGACTGCACGGCCTGGGGGATCTGGGTCCACCCGTCCCACGCGGTGACGGACGGCCCGACGACCTTGTCCAGCGGGAGGATGTAGCCCGCTTCCGCGAACTCGCCCACCCAGATGCCGTCGAGGGACAGGACGTCCGCACCGGCCTTGCTCTTCAGGTCGAGCGAGGTCTTGGCCTTGTACTGCTCGTCGTCGACGCCGGACGGCTGGAACTTCACGTTGACCGTCACGCCCTTGGCCTTCTGGGCCTCGACGAACTTCGGGATGACGAACGTCTTGAACCACAGCGCCTCGCCGGCGTTCTTGCCCCCCTCGATGGCGTTCGAGCTGACTGTCAGCTCGACGTTCTTGGCGTCCGCGTTCTTGCTCGGGTCGGCGGTGGGGGCCGCCCCTCCCCCGCTGCACGCAGCCATGACGGCACCGACAGTGGCCGCTGCGAGGACGGACGCCAGGCGGCGCCCCCTCGGGTAACGGCGGCCACATGAGTGAACAGAGGCCATCTCTTTCCCTTCATTGGGGGCGGGCCCGGCTAGGTACGGACGCGCTTCGTCCAGCATCGTAGGGTGAACGGCGTCGCTGCGGAAACAGGTGGCGACGCCGTTACTCTTTCGGTATGCCGTCGGGTCACCGCGGCCACAGCCGGCCATCCCCCGTCCACCGCGCGGTCACCTCCAGTTCTTCGTCCAGCACCACAAGGTCCGCCGGGTCGCCCGGACGCAATCGCGGGTAGTCGCCCAGACCCAGGAGCGCGGCCGGGCGGACCGTCACGGCGTTGACGCTGTCCACGCGCTCGGCACCACATCCGACGACGTTGCGCACCGCCTGCGGCAGGGTCAGCACGCTGCCGGCCAGGGTCCCGTCGGCGCGCGCTGCCGTACCGGCCCGGACGGTCACCTCCACCCCACCGAGGCGGTACCTCCCGTCCGGCCGCCCGGTGGCGGCGATCGCGTCCGTCACCAGCACCCAGCGCCCGGCTGCGGCGCGGAGGGCGAGCCGGATGGTCATCTCGCTGAGATGGACCCGGTCACAGATCAGCTGGACGGTGACGTCGTCCCGGGCCAAAGCGACTCCAGCGAGACCGGCGTTGCGCCCGGTCAGGGGACTCATGCCGTTGAACAGGTGCGTGACCGTGCTCGCCCCGGCGTCGAACCCCCGGTCCGCCTCTGCCTCCGTCGCGGCGCTGTGGCCGAGGGCGACGAGCAGTCCCCGGGTACCGGCATACCGGATCAGCCCGGGCGCACCGGGCAGCTCCGGCGCGATCGTCAGGCCGACGACGGGTCCCGCCTGCAGCAGGGCGTCGAGCAGGGACGGGTCCGGGTCGCGCAAGTGCGCCACCGGGTGGGTGCCCGCTCGTTCGCGGGAGAGGAACGGACCCTCGAGGTGGGCGCCGACCAGTCTCGCGGCCGAGACGTCCGGCAGCTCTCGGGCGCGTTGGCCCGCCACCACCCGGGCGGCGACCCGGACCGCTCGCTCCTGGTCCGCCGGGGACGCGGTGATGACGTTCGCGACGAACCGGCCCACCCCGTCGCGCGCTAGCGCCACCCTGGCGGTGTCCCACCTCCCGGCGGGGTCGCTGTTGAAGTCGACCCCGGCATACCCGTTGAGCTGGAGGTCGACGAACGCGGGGACGGCCAGGCCGGCTGCCGCCGGCGGCAGTCCCACCCCGACCACCCGGCCCTCGGCGACCCGCACGTCACCGGGGACGAGCTGCCCGTCGACCACCGCGGCCCGGACGCCGAGGAGGTGTTCGTCGCGCATGACGACCACGATAGTGAGACGGGTCACCTGGCGCGGCTGACCCGTCCCTCGTCCCAGGTCGGACCCCGTGTCGGGGGCGACGCTGCTGGTGCTCGACGCCGGTTCCACTACAGTCCTTCTCGACGAAGGGGGGCTCCGTGCCCGGGCCGGAGGTGTTCTGCATCGGCGAGACGATGGCTCTCGTCGTGCCCGTCCTCCCGGTGCCGCTGCGGGAGGCGGAGCTCTTCCGGGTCGATGTCGGCGGCGCGGAGTCCACGGTCGCGATGTACCTCGCCGGGCTCGGCCACCGGAGCGCATGGGTGAGCCGGGTCGGGCAGGACCCCCTCGGGCAGCGTGTCGTCAGCACGATCGCCTCGCACGGGGTGGACACCACCTGGGTCAGGGTCGATCCGCTCGCTCCCACCGGGGTGTACTTCAAGGATCCCGGACCACAGCGAACGACGGTCTTCTACTACCGCCGCGGCTCCGCCGCCTCCCGCATGTCGCCGGACGACCTCGAGGACGTGCCGCTCGGTACGTCGCGGGTGGTCCATCTCTCGGGGATCACACCGGGGCTGTCAGCCTCCTGCCGCGACCTCGTCACCGGTGTCGTCGAGCGGACCCGGTCACCTGGCACGCTGGTGTCGTTCGACGTCAACTACCGTCCTGGCCTGTGGTCCGTCGAGGACGCCGCGCCGGTCCTCGCCGACATCGCCTCCCGGTGTGACATCGCGTTCGTCGGCCAGGACGAGGCGCACCTGCTGTGGGGGACCGGGACACCCGAGCAGGTGGCGCGCCTGCTCGGCGAGCGCCCTCGGGTCGTCGTCAAGGATGCGGCGGTGGGCGCCTCGGACCTGCACGGCGGCCGGGTGACCTTCGCGGCGGCCCACGAGGTCGAGGTCGTCGAGGCGGTGGGGGCCGGCGACGCGTTCGCCGCGGGGTACCTGTCGGGGGTCCTCCGGGGTCTCGCCCCGGACCGGTGCCTGGACCTCGGCCACCGGCTCGCGGCCCGAGCCCTGTCCAGCACGAGCGACTTCGTGCCGTCCGGTTGACGGTGCCGGGACACCCGCCCCGGCTGCCACCACGACCACCTGTGAGGAGCTGGCATGGTCAGCACGTCCGACTGGTTCGCCACTGAGTTCGAGGGCCGTCCGCTGATGGCGATCCTGCGCGGCTTCGACGCGGAACGCAGCGTCGGGCTGGCCACCGCCGCCTGGGATCTCGGGATCGAGGCGGTCGAGGTGCCCGTGCAGTCGGTCGCCACCCTCGCAGCACTCGCGGCGGTCGTGGAGGCAGGACGCCTGCGGGGCCACCACGTCGGAGCCGGCACGGTGACGACCCTCGATCTGGTGCGCCAGGCCGCCGCTGCCGGGGCCGCGTTCACGGTCGCGCCCGGTCTCGACGCCGAGGTGGCCTCGGCGAGCATTGACGCCGGTATGCCGCACCTGCCCGGGGTCAGCACCCCCTCGGAGATCCAGAGCGCCCTCCGTCTCGGGCTGGGTTGGGTCAAGGCGTTCCCGGCGTCGGTGCTCGGCGAGGAGTGGCTGCGGGCGATGCGCGGACCCTTCCCAGAGGTGACCTTCGTCGCCACCGGGGGCATGGACGCCGACAACGCCGCTCGTTTCCTCGAGGCCGGTGCGCGCGTCGTCGCCGTTGGGTCGGCGCTCGCCGATCCCGACCAGCTTCCCGCCCTGAGCCGGCTCCTCGCCGACCACCGGACGTGAGGGCCCGCGTTCCGGTGCGCGGAGCCCGACCGGAGCGAGGCCCCTTTGCGTCGCAGCGAGCGGGGTCCCCGCCGGCGCCGGTTCCGCCTGGGTCAGCCGCTCACAACACCCGCCGGCCCGCGGTGAACCGGCCAGGAGTGTCGCCGGTGTTCACGGTCTCGCACGGTTCGATGAGGAGGACCTCGGCGCCGCCGGGCGAGACCGGCTGGTGGCGCACACCTCGGGGAACGACGTACAGCTGTCCGGGACCGAGATCGACGTCACCCGCATCCATCCTGATGGTGAGGGAGCCGCTGACCACGAGGAACAGCTCGTCGGTCTCCGGGTGCGCGTGCGCAGCGAAGTCACCCCTTGCCTTGACCACGCGGACGTCGTAGCCGTTCATCACGGCGACGGTTCGCGGCGACCACGGCTCCTCGAAGGTCGACAGCGCGCTGGCCAGGTCAACTACTGCGTCGGTCATGTCGTCATCATGCCCGGTCCGTGCGGCGCCGCCGGCGG
>JBPCOG010000348.1:0-2061 GCA_051000455.1 Lapillicoccus sp.
TGGTCGTGATCGTCCCGGTCATCGTCGTGGTTGTGGGGTCCGTGTGGGCCCTGGTGGCACGCGGCCGGCTCGAGGCCTCGATCCGGGAGCGGCTTTGGCCGGTCGTCAGTCTCGGGCTGGTCGGGCTCATGCTGATGAGCCTGCTGACGCAGGTCGTGTTCTACGGGCCGCAGAAGGCCTACGAGGACTGCATGACCGGTGCCCACACCCGGGTGGCCCAGGTCGACTGCCAGCGCCAACGCGAGCGCCCCGTCCTCGGGACCCTGCTCGTGCGGTGACGCCCCCCCAGGCCCGGCGAGGTCACCAACCCGCATGGCCTCGTCCCGCGAGCCGGCAGCGCACCCGGCCGACAGCGTCCGAGCCTCAGCGCACGGCGGTCAGCGCCTGCGCTGCCGGACCACGTCGAGGAGCACGTAGGCCGCGGCACCGACGAGCAGCTCGGCGAGCAGTGCGCCGGTCAACGCGCCGGCGTTCGGACCGACCTGTTCGAGCCGCGCCACCCCGGCCGAGCCCGAACCCAGGGCCGCGAGGAGACCGACCGCGAGCGCGCAGAGCGTCGCGGCCGTCGCCGCGGTGGCCAGCTTGGTGCGCCAGCTCGAGAGCCGGGCCACGCCGCGGCAGGCTCGCCACCCGACCACCGCGCCCACCGCCACCGGGACGAGCACGACGACGCGCAGCCACGCGGGGTAGGTCGCCTCCGACGGCAGGGCGGCCAGCACCGGGACCATCGGCATGAGCCCGGGGTGCGCCGACGTCAGCGTGATCGACGAGCCCTGCGCGACCGAGAACCCGGGCCCGGCGAGCCAGGCCAGAGCCCAGGTCACGAGGTTGGGCAGGAAGAGCAGCTGGGCGAGCACGAGCAGGGCCCCACCGACCGCGCCGGTGTCCAGCGCCCCGTGCAGTGCGGCGACGGCCGGGAACCTCGTCACGAGCATGACCAGCACCAGAACGGTTCCGAGCCCGCCGAGGAGCGCGGTCCCCCACAGCCCTGGCCGCACGGCGCGGTGCAGCCAGCGGGGAAGCCGGTCGAGCGGCTCCGCGAGCGCGGCGGGCGCCCCTCCCCCGGCATACCGCCGCAGGGCACAGACCCCGGTGGCGAGCAGCGGCACTCCGAGCACCCCGCCGATGCCCAGGGCGACGGGCCGGGCGCTCCCCGCGAGGCAGAGCAGCCAGGCGCCCACGGCTGCCGCGGCGTACCCGGCGAAGAAGCCGGGCAACAGCCTGGTGGCGACAAGGGCGGGCCAGGTGGTGCCCTTCGCGGCGGCCTCGGTGGCCTGGAGGAGCCGCCAGAGCAGGCGGGTGGTGACGGCGACCGACAACCCCCAGAGACCGAGCGGGACCACTGAGACGGTGACCGAGTCGACGGTGACCGGCATGCCGTTGGCGAGGAACCAGAGGGCACTGCCGACGCCGAGCGCCTGCCCCCACTCGACGGTGCTCCGCGCGCTCGCCACCCAGGCCAGCAGGGCCGGGACGGTGAGCACGAGCCACGACGCCGACGCCGACAGTGCTCCGTGCAGCGCCGGACGCCACCACTGCGACGCGGTGTCGGGGGTGGACGGTTCGCTGGCGGCAACCCGCAGGACGCGTTCGAGCAGACTCATGAGGTCTCCATGGTGGCCGGTGGTACCGCCGCACGGCTGGAGGCCACGCCGTCGCCGGCCCAGACGGTCCGGGTCAGCCGTGGGCGGTCAGCCGTCGGCGGTCAGCCGTGGGCGGTCAGCTGTGGTGCCGGGCCCAGCGCGGCAGGGTCGGGGCCGGGCATGGCCCCCACCTGCACCAGGACGCCGAGCTCGTCGCGCACTCCCCAGTGCTCGGCAAGGCGCTCACCCTCCGTCCGGAAGACGTGGATCGTCTCCATGACGTACGGACGACCCGCCACCGACGCCCCGTGCACACCGGCGACGGCCACACCGTGCGCGCTGGCGCGGAGCACGATCCGGTCGTCGGTCTCGATGACGTCGACGATCTCGTAGCGGATCCGCAGGACCTGGGTGACGAAGGTGAGGATGGTCCGGTAGCCCTCCGGCCCGGGTGGGATCGGGAAGGGCGACCCGTGGT
>JBPCOG010000408.1:0-2053 GCA_051000455.1 Lapillicoccus sp.
AGGGTCGATTCGGTGCCTACGTCACCGACGGCGAGACCAACGCGACGCTGCGCCGCGAGGACGACCCGTTGACGATCAGCCCCGAGCGCGGCTTCGAGCTGCTCGCGGACAAGCGGGCCAGGGGACCGGCGACCCGCAAGCGCACCGCCAAGAAGACGACGGCCAAGAAGGCGACGGCCAAGAAGGCGACGGCCAAGAAGGCGACGGCCAGGAAGGCGACGGCCAAGAAGGCGACGCAGGGCGTCGGCACCGCGCGTGTCCCCACCGAGGCGTGACCCGGCGTGGGTAGCGCGATCGACCCCCGGACGGCGGCGCTGTTGGAGCACCGGGTGGCGGTGGAGCAAAGGAGAGCCGCCTCCCGTCGGTGTCCGCGGGAGTCGTCCGCTCCGGGCGGCTCGTGTGGGCCGCGTCCCGTGGCACTCTCGACGGGCGCGCCGACGGGGACCCGGCCGACGCGGACACGCAGTACCGAATCGGCTCCATCACGAAGACCTTCGTCGCCGTCGCGGTACTGCGGCTGCGCGACGCCGGCCGGCTCAGCCTCGACGACGCGTTCGAGGACCACGTCCCCGGCACCGGGTTCGGCCGGGTGTCGATCGGCCACCTGCTCTCCCACGCCTCCGGCCTGCAGGCGGAGACCGACGGCCCGTGGTGGGAACGCACACCAGGCGGTGACTGGTCCGAGCTGGCTGCCCGCGCCCCCACCACCCGGTTCCGGGCCGGGCGCCGCTACCACTACTCCAACGTCGGCTACGGCGCCCTCGGCGAGCTGCTCGCCCGGGCCCACGGCATACCGTGGTCGGAGGTGGTCGAGCGTGACCTGCTCCGCCCGCTGGGGATGGGGCGCACCACCACCCGGCCGGCTGGCAAGGCCGCCCAGGGACTTGCCGTGCACCCGTTCGCCGACGTGCTGCTGCCGGAGCCGGAGCACGACGCCGGCGCGATGGGGCCGGCCGGGCAGCTGTGGTCCACCGTGGGGGACCTCGCGTGCTGGGCCGCGTTCCTCGGTGGCGACACCGGTGAGGTCCTGGGCGCCGACACCCTAGAGGAGATGCTCGAGCCGCTCGTCGTCAGCGACCTGCCCGGTCAGCCGTGGACGGCGGCGCACGGCCTCGGCTGGCAGGTCTGGAACTTCGACGGCGTCCGGTATGCCGGTCACGGCGGCTCCATGCCCGGCTTCCTCGCCGGCCTGCAGGTGGACACCGCCACTGGTGACGGGGTCGTGACGCTCGCGAACACCACGACCGGGATGCGCCCGTTCGGCCGGGACCTGCTCACCGCGTTCGCCGCGGCCGAGCCACCCGAGCCGCAGGCGTGGCACGCCACGGGCGCCGACGGCACGGTCCTCGAGCTCGTCGGGCTCTGGCACTGGGGGCCGGCGGCGGTCATGCTGCGCTGCACGACCGGCGGTGAGCTCGTCCTCGGCGCGCCGGGGGAGGGACGCGGGACGCGGTTCCGCCCGCTTGGCGACGGCAGCTGGGTCGGGCTCGACGGGTACCTCGCTGGCGAGCCGCTGCGGGTGGTCCGGGACGCCGCCGGCCGGGTCAGCCACCTGGACGTCGCCTCGTTCCGCTACACCCGGCTGCCCTACGACACGGCGCGCGACATCCCCGGTGGCGTCGATGACGCCGGCTGGCACTGAGCGGGCTCAGCCGCGCGTGGTCCGCACCTCGGGGCCACCGAGCCCGGACCGTGACGGGTTATCCGGGGCGTGGCCTCTTGCCCCGGGCGAGGAGCCTGCGGACGAGGTCGCGGGCGGTGCCCCAGATGCCGTGCCGGAACAGCAGCACGATGACGACGAAGATCGTGCCCGTGATGATGCCGATGCCCTCGAAACCCGAGGACGCGAGCCGGTCCTCGAGCGACACGACGACCGCCGCGCCGACCGGGCCGCCCCACAGGGTGCCGATCCCGCCGAGCACGGTGACGAGCACGACCTTGCCGGACGTGGTCCAGTGCAGCTCCTGCAGTGACGCGAACCCGTGGCTGATCGAGAAGACCCCACCCGCGAGGCCGGCGAGCCCGGCGGAGATGACGAAGGCGATGATCTTGT
>JBPCOG010000197.1:0-3767 GCA_051000455.1 Lapillicoccus sp.
GATCCGGGGGTTCGTAGCCAGCCAGGTGTTGATCTCGGGGTGTTTGTGGGTGTGGTAGTTGTCCACAACCACGTGCAGCTGGCGGCGGGGGTAGGCGTGGGCGACCTTCTTGAGGAAGTCGCCGAACTCGGCCTTGCCATGCCGGTCGTAGCAGGCGTCGGTGACCTTGCCGGTGGCGACTTCAGGGCAGCGAACAAGGTGGTCGTGCCGTTGCGTTTGTAGTCGTGGGTGGCCTTCTCGGGCAACCCTTCTCGCAAGGGCAGGATCGGCGCGGTCCGGTTCAGGGCCTGGATCTGAGACTTCTCGTCCACGCACAGCACGATCGCCTTCTCCGGCGGGTTCAGGTACAGGCCGACGACGTCGCGGACCTTGGCCTCCAGCTGCGGGTCGGTGGAGAACTTGAACGTTTCCCGACGCCATGGCTGCACCCGGTACCGGCGCCAGGCCCGGGCCACCGTCGCGTCTCCGACCCCGAGACGTTTCGCCAGCAGCCGGCTCTACCAGTGCGTCACCGCTAGGGAATCCGGCGGCGGGTCCAAAGTCGCGGCGATGATCGCCGAGTCGTCGACCGTCTTCGGTCGGCCCGGACGCGGCTCATCATCCAGCCCTGCCAAGCCCTGCTCGACGAACCGATCACGCCACTTGATCACCGTCGGCCGCGACACCCCCACGCCCCGAGCCGCCCCAGAGGTGCCCATCCCGTCCGCCACCGCGAGCACGATCCGGGCCCGCTGCACATGACTGGCCCGGATCGACCGCGACCTCGTCCACGACTCCAACGTCGCCCGGTCCTCGTCACTGATCACCAACGCCTCAGTCGCCATACCTCATTCTCGACGGCGACACGCTGTCAACCAATTAACGACGCGCGACACTAGAGGCAGCCGGCGGGGCGGCTCAATCACCGTCCCGCTCGGCCAGCGGGTGCCCGGGCGGCCACGCCTGTCCCGGCCACGCCTGTCCCCGCGCGGCCTGTCCCCCCGCGGCCTGTCCCCGCGCCGCCTGGCCGTCGCCGGTGTTCCGAGCCTGTCCTGGGCTCTCGGACCGGGCGATTCGGTCTGCCGATCCTTCCCGAGTACTCCTGTCCTAGGCTCTCGGACCATGCGATTCGGTCTGACGATCCTTCCCGAGTACTCCTGGTCCGAGGCCGAGCCGAGGTGGCGCGGAGCGGAGGAGCTCGGGTTCGACCACGCGTGGACCTACGACCACCTCACCTGGGCCGGGTTGCCCGACTCGCCGTGGTTCGGCACGACGCCGACCTTGACCGCGGCGGCGCTGTCCACCAGCCGGATCCGTCTCGGCACCTTCGTCACCTCGCCGAACTACCGGCACCCGGTCACCTTCATGCGCGACGTCCTCGCGCTCGACGACATCTCCCGCGGCCGGCTCGTCCTCGGCATCGGGACCGGTGGCGACACCGACTCGCGCATCCTCGGAGGGGACCCGCTGTCCGTGCGGGAGCGCGTCGACCGGCTCCACGAGTTCGCCGACCTGCTCGACGAGCTGCTCACCCACGACCATGTCAGCCGCGAGGGGACCTACTTCTCCGCTGTCGACGCCCGCACCCTGCCCGGCCCGGTCCAGCGGCCGCGGGTGCCGTTCATCATGGCCGCCAACGGTCCCCGGTCGCTGCGGCTGGCCGCCCGCCTGGGCCAGGGCTGGCTGACCAACGGCCCCGACGCGGACAGCGAGGAGGCGTGGTGGCAGGGCGTTCGCGAGCTGGGCAGCAGGCTCGACGACGCACTCGAGGACGCCGGCCGCACCGAGGAGGGCTTCGAGCGTCACCTCAGTCTTGACGCGTCCGGCGCCTTCGCCCTCGAGAGCCCGCAGCGGTTCGAGGACATGACCGGGCGGGCGGCCGCGCTGGGCTTCACCGACGTCATCACCCACTGGCCGCGTCCCGAGGGCCCCTACGCGGGCGACGTCGAGACCCTCGAGAGGGTTGCCGCGGACGTGATGCCCGGGCTCAGGTCCTGACCGGCGCACGCACGGACGGGAGCGAGAAGGCCCGCGCGGCGACCTCGTGCGGGAGACGGCGGTTGCATCCCGTCCGACGGAGCAGGCCCCCGGCGGACCCTTGGGCGGCCAGGGGGCTGGGAGGGACTAGGGCCACAGCAGCGTCTTGATGGCGCGCCGCTCGTGCATCGCGGCGTACCCCTCGGCCACGTCGGCAAGGGGCAGCTCGAGGTCGAACACCCGCCCGGGGTGGATCTCTCCGGCGAGCACCCGGTCCCGCAGCTGGGGGATGTACTGGCGCACCGAGGCCACTCCCCCGCCGAGCTGGATGTTCCTGCTGAACAACGTCCCGACGGGCACGTGGACACCGTGCGGCGCCCCGACGAAGCCCACCCGGCCACCCGGCCGCGTGACGGCGACCGCGGTGCGCATCGCGGCGTCCGTCCCCACGCACTCGAGGGCCGCGTCGACCCCGCGGCCGTCGGTGAGCTCCCTGACCCTGGCCTCCCCGTCCTCGCCGCGTTCGGCGACGATGTGGTGCGCGCCGAACTCCGTGGCCAGCCTCTGCCGTGGCTCGTGGCGGGACATCGCGATGACCACCGAGGCACCCTTCAGCGCTGCGGCGAGCACCGCGGACAGGCCCACGGCGCCGTCCCCGACGACCGCAACCGTGTCCCCCGCGCCGACCGCGGCCCCGGTGGCGCAGTGCCAGCCGGTCCCCATGACGTCGGAGAGCGCGAGCAGGTCGGGCAGCTGGTCGTCGGAGGGCAGCGACGGCGTGGCGACAAGCGTGCCGTCGGCCAGGGGGACCCTGATGTACTCACCCTGGCACCCGTCGACGGCCAGGCCCTCCCGGTCGGCCGAGCCCCACCAGCCACCGTTCTCGCAGGAGGTGTTGACCCCGTCGCGGCAGGTCCGGCAGCTGTTGTCGCCCCAGGAGAACGGCGAGATGACGAACTCCCCTGCGCGCACCGAGCTCACTGCCGACCCGGTCTCCTCGACGACGCCGACGAACTCGTGCCCGATCCGGTCCCCCGCAGTGACGTCGTTCTCACCCCGGTAAGGCCACAGGTCCGAGCCGCAGATGCAGGTCGCCGTGACCCGCACGATCGCGTCGGTGGGCCGCATGAGCTTCGGGTCGGGGGCGTCACCGAACCGGATGTCGAACGGACCGTGGATCGTCGTGGCACGCATCGCGCCAGTCTGCCGGGCGTGCCCGGCTGGCACGATGGGGGGGTGCCAGCCCGCCGCCGGATCGACCCCGTCGATGGTCGTCGAGCCCTGCAGGTATGCCGGGCGGCCGGCTTCGCGGCCGGCCGTGCCTCACCCGAGGACCTGGGAACAGCGGTGCGGTTCACTCTCGAGGAGTTGGCGCTCCGTGCGCCCGGCCGCACCGTCGAGGTCAGGGTGCCGCCGTTCGGCGCGACCCAGTGCATCGAGGGCCCCACCCACACGAGGGGCACGCCGCCGAACGTCATCGAGACCGACCCGGCGACCTGGCTGGCCCTGGTCACCGGCATACTCACCTGGTCCGCTGCGCTCGAGCGGGGTGTGGTCAGCGCCTCCGGCCGGCGCGCGCACCTCGACGGGCTGCTCCCGATGTTCGAGCAGGCCGGCGAGTGAGCGCAGCCACGGTCAGCGGTTCCCGACCTTCACCTTCATGAGCAGCTCGTACTCGGTTCCCGCGTCCTGCGGGACCTCGAAGGTGAACGTCACCGACGTCTCCTGTCCGTCACGGAAGAGGTCCTTGCGGGATGCCTCGAGACAGGGGTCGCCGTCGGCGCTCCACACGGCGCCGCTCCGGTCCCGGA
>JBPCOG010000296.1:0-1388 GCA_051000455.1 Lapillicoccus sp.
TCTACCGCACCCTCGGGGTCACCCTCACGGACGCCGACCTCGCCGGCGAGAGCATGTACAACGACCTGCTCCCCGGCATCTGCGACGAGCTCGAGGCCAAGGGGATCGCGACAGTGAGCCAGGGCGCACTCTGCGTCTTCCTCGACGGGTACACGGGCCGCGAGGGCAAGTCCGTGCCGCTGATCATCCGCAAGAGCGACGGCGGGTACGGCTATGACACAACGGATCTGGCGACCATCAAGTACCGCGTCCAGGAGCTGCACGGCGACCGCTTCCTCTACGTCATCGGCGCCCCGCAGGCCCTGCACCTCAACATGGTGTGGGACACGGCCCGCAAGGCCGGCTGGCTCCCGGACGACGTGCGCCCGATCCACGTCCAGATCGGCAACGTGCTCGGCGAGGACAGGAAGATCCTGCGGACCCGCTCGGGCACCCCGGTGCGCCTCATGGCGCTGCTGCACGAGGCGATCGAGAACGCCCGGGGGGTGGTCGACCAGAGCCGCCCCGACCTCGACGACGCCACGAGGGAGGCGGTTGCGAGGCAGGTCGGCATCGGCGCCGTGAAGTACGCCGACCTGTCGGTCTCTCACGACAGCGAGTACGTCTTCGACCTCGACCGGATGCTGTCCCTGGCTGGCAACACCGGCCCCTACATGCAGTATGCCGTCGCCCGGGTCCGCTCGATCTTCCGCGCCGGGGGCGTCGACCTCGGTGGCCCCGGGCACCGCATGGTCGTCCGCGAGCCGGGTGAGCGCGCGCTCGCCCTGGCGCTGCTCGGCTTCGGCGGTGTGGTCACGCACGTCGGCGACGAGCTCGAGCCGCACCGCCTCTGCGGCTACCTGTTCGACCTGGCCCAGCTGTTCTCGTCCTTCTACGAGAACTGTCCCGTGCTCAAGGCCGAAGACGCTGCGACGCGCGAGTCACGCCTGGCCCTGTGTGCCCTCACCCTGCGCGTCCTCGTCCAGGGCCTGGACCTGCTCGGTGTCGAGGCACCCGAGCAGATGTAGGCCCGCCTGCAGGCAGGACGCCAGCCCGGCAGGCATGATGGGGGCGTCCGCGCCACCACCAGCGAAACGGTCCCCAGATGCCCGTCCGAGCCCTGCTGCGCGCACTCCTCTCGGCCTCGGCCGGCACGGCGCTGTTGCTGTCCGCATGTGCCACGTCCGCGTCTGAGCCTCCCGGCGGCTCCCCGGGCACGGGCCGGACCGGTTCGCCCGGCCCCGGCTCCACGTCGTCATCCACGACCGCTGCCGCTCCGGGAACTCCCGTGACCTCGCCGCCTCCGACCCGCACGGGCCCGACCAGCACACCCGGGCCAATGCCCACCGGCCCGCCCCCCACCGGCCCGACCACGCCCACACCCTCGAGCGGCGCCCAGCCGTTCAGCA
>JBPCOG010000356.1:0-4474 GCA_051000455.1 Lapillicoccus sp.
GCGACGAACTCCTCGAGCTGCGCGTCCGTCCCGGGGCGCGGCAGCGCCGCGCGCCGCACGTGGTAGCCGATGTCGAAGTCCGCGTCGTCGACCCAGACGGGGTTGGCCAGGTGTCCGGGAACCACCCTGATCCGCTGCCGGTAGCGCGGGACCTGGGCGATCCGCCCCTCGACCAGCGTCAGCAGGCGGTCGTACTCGAACCCTGCGGCCGGCGGCTGGAAAACCATGACCGAACCGACGTGCATGATGGTCGTCGAGTGCTCCATGTAGAGGAACGACGCGTCGATGGAGGTCAGGCGGTCCGGCACCGGGTCATCGTGTCAGATGCCACCGCGCCCGGCCGGGGGTCGTCCGCGCTGCGGCCCGGTCAGTGAGCGCCGCTGCCAGCTCGGTCAGCGCCGCCCGCGCGGGTGAGCGCGGCACGCACTCCGCCAGGGTCCGCCCGGCCAGCATCGCCGCGTCCAGGCCGCCCGGGTCGTCGGGGATGAACCTCACCTCCTCGACACCGGCGAACCGGCCCAGTGCCGCACGCACCCGGGCCTGCGGCCTGGCCCCCACCGCAGCGGACCTGACCCGGTTGACGACGACGCAGGGTCGAGGCGACTGGACCGTCCCGAGCTCCTGCAGCCCGCGCACCAGCCGCTGAAGGCTCACCGGGTCACACCCGCCGACCGCGACCACCGCGTCCGCGACCGAGAGCGTCGTCAGCGTTGCCGCGTTGCGGCGCGGGACCTGCGTGTCGTAGGTCAGCTCCTCGTCCGCCTCGAGGTTGAACCCGCAGTCGACGACGACGACCCGGGCCAGCGAGCGCGCGAGGTCGAGGACCCGCTCCAGGGCCGCGGCGCGCACCTCCGGCCACCGCTCGGCCTTCGGTATGCCGGTAAGGACGCGCAGCCCGGGACTCACCTCGGGGGCGAGCCGGGCCAGGCCCGGCAGGTCGAGCGTCCCCTGGTCGGCACCACGCACGGCCGCGACGAGACCCGGCGCCTCGTCGAGCAGGGAGAGGGTCTGCGCGACCGACCCCCCATAGGTGTCCGCATCGACGAGCACGGTCGCCAGCCCGAGCCCGGCGACCTCGGCGGCGAGGTTGACCGCCACGGTGGTGCGCCCCGGGGCCCCCGTCGGCCCCCACACCGCGACGACGCAGCCACGGGGGGGCGCTCCCGCCGGCCCGTCCCGTTCGTCGGCGCCGCCCTCCTGCCCAGCGCGCGGGGACCCGGGCAGGGCGAACCCGGGCGGTGCGGACCCGGGCGGGGCGGAGGGCAGGGCGAGCCCGGGCCCGGGAGACTGGAGCAGCGCCGACTCCAGCAGCGCCGACTCCGGCAGCGGGGACTCCAGCAGGGCCGCTTCGAGCCGAGACAGGACCGAGGTGGCGGGGACCACCGTGCGCACGCCCATCTGGCGCAGCCGTCGCTCGGACCCCTCGTCGTCCGGAGCGCTCAGCCCGACGACCTGCAGGCCGATCGAGCGGAGCCGTTCGACCGCCGTCAGGTCCAGGCCGCGCAGGTCGTCGGACACGAGCGCGCTGCTGCCGAGTCCCGCCGCCGCGGTGGCCATCAGGTCCGCGAGGTCGGCGCAGCGCCGGGCCACCCGGACCCTGGTCGACGACTCCAGCACGGTGGCCACCTGTGCCTCCCAGCGGTTCCCGAGCGCCGTCAGTACCGCCGTCATGGCCCGCTCTTGCGGACCGAGCCGGCGACCGGCACGAGCGTGAGCCTGGCTCGCCTGTCGGCGGCGGCGATGACCGTCCTGACCTCGGGCCGGGGCACGAGGATCTGGACGGCTGCAGTGGCAGCCCCCGCACCGAAGCGGTTCTGCTCCGAGGGCAGCCGGGCGACGGACACCCGCTCGAGGGCAAGCCTGGCATCGAGGTAGCGCTCCTGGGTGGATGCGGGGTCCCGTTCGCTGACCCACACGTCCACCACGGAGCCGACCACCAGCCCGGACGCCGAGTTGGCCTCGACCTCGACGGTCAGGGGCTGGACCGCAACCTGGTCCGGCCCGCCCACTGCTGACCTCGGCACGAGCTCCCCGGGCCGGACCTCGCGGAGCGCGTAGCTGTTCGGCGGGATCGGGGCCGCTGCCGGTAGGTACGCCTCCACGCCGTCCCCGAGCTGCACGTCCACCCGCTTGAGGTTGTCCACCGACAGCGCGTCGCCGGGCTTGAGCGGCTGCGCCGCGGCATACATCGGCACCCGGTCGTCGGCGCTCGCGATGACCTTCGCGCCCAGGGTGGTCGCGAGCAGCACGAGCAGGATCCCCAGGAGCAGGCGCGTGTCGCGCCACGACGGCTTCTGGAGTCGCTTCGCCGTCGGCGTCGCCAGCTCGGTCACGAGACCCCCTCGGTGGTGCATGGCGTCGCCAGCCCCCCGCGGGTCGGCGCCTGACTCCATCATCGCGGACAGCAGGCGCGGGCGCCCGCCGAACGCCGCACCTGTGGACACGCTGCAGCCGCGGCGCGCACTGTGCCAGACTCGGACACCGGGGCGGCCGCAGACCGAGGGGGCGCCCCGAACCGGACGTTCCGGACCGGACGTTCCGGACCGGTCCCGGCCGGGACCCGACCGCAGCCACCGTGGCCGACGTACCATGAGTCACCGGCCTCCCCGACGAGCCACTGAGAGGGACGACGCGAATGGCCCAGCGTTTCCTGCAGCTCTCGGAGGTCTCCGAGATCCTCAACATCTCCTCGGCGCAGTCCTACGCGCTGGTGCGTTCCGGTGAGCTGCCCGCCATCAAGGTCGGCGGACGCGGACAGTGGCGGGTCGAGAAGGACGAGCTCGAGTCCTACATCCAGCGGATGTACTCCGAGACCCGCAGCTTCGTCGCAGCCCACCCGTTCGGGGCGGGCACCGAGTAGGGTCGACCTCGCCCACGGGCGGACCGCTAGTGGCGGCGCACGACGCCGACGGCGCTGAAGGGCACGGTGCGCAGCGCCACCACGTGCTCGGGCCGGCGCGGCAGGTCCAGCGGGTGCTCGGCCAGGTCGAAGGCGTCCTCCCCCACGGCGTCGATCGTCCCGGTCAGCCGCTCCCCCTGCCTGTCCACCACGACCACCGGGGTCCGGTCCCTGCTGACGGCGCGTAGCGCCGCGCCGAGCGCGAACCGCTTCGCCACGGCTGAGGTGGGGCCGGCCCGGCCCTGCAGCCCGGTGACCGCGCGAAGCGCGGCGAAGGGCACGATCCCGGGATGCCCCGCCCGCTCCTCGACCAGCACCCAGTCCGCCCCCACGTCGGTCACGGCCCCCGCCACCACCCCCGCGCCGGCGACCTTGAGGACAACCGGCGCCCGGTGGAGCTGGGCGGCGAACCGCTCGTGCAGGCCGAGCAGCGCCCGCTCCCGCCGGGTGCGGTCCACCACCTCCGCGTCGAGGTCTCGCAGCTCCTCGGCGCGCAACTGCGCCTCGAGGTCCTCGAACAGCCGCTCCCAGCGCATGGCCCCCCGGTGTCACTCGTCCCCCAAGTCTATTGACACCCCGGCAGTCACGTCCCACAATGACATCTGACCAAAGGCAAACGGAGTTAAACGGTGGATATAGGAGCCAACATGCACCAACGTGAGCGCGGGAGCACCGCACTGGTGCGCGGCTCCGCGCTGGCCGCGCTGAGCCTCGCTGCCGCGCTCGCCGCTGCCCGCGTGTTCACGGCGGCGGCCGAGCCGTCGTGGGAGCGGGTCACCGGCCCCGGCCCGGGCGACCCGGCCGACGTCCTGATGGTCCTCGTGGCCGGCCTGGGGACCCTGCTCAGCGCCTGGCTGGCGGTCGCGACCGTCGCCGCGGTGCTCACCGCCGTCCCCGGCGCAGCGGGACGGGTCGCGGGCTCGGTTGCCTGGCGACTGGCCCCGCCGGCCCTTTGGCGCGGCGTCTCTCTTCTGCTCGGGATGACGCTGACGGCGGGCGGCGTCCCTGCCGCCGCGGCCGCTGACACCGGCCCACCCGGTTGCCGGCCCGCGAGCAGCGGACCGCTCGTCCCCGGACCCGATCCGGGGTTCCGGCCCCTGGTGGCCGCGCCGACGGGGCCGTGTCCGGTCCTCGGACCCGACCCGGGGTTCCGGCCCCTGGTGGCCGCACCCGCGGGGCCGAGTCCGGTCCTCGGACCGGCGTTCCCGCCGGCGCAGCCGCCCCCCGTCCCTCGTGGAGCGCAGGACCTCGGGGCGCTCGAGCGCCCGCCGCGAGCCGGCACCACCGCCGGGGACAGCGTCGTCGTGCGCCGGGGGGACACGCTCTGGGACATCTCCGCGCGTCACCTCGGCGGGGACACCACCGCAGCCGAGATCGCCCGGGAGTGGCCCCGGTGGTACGACGCCAACCGCGCCGTCATCGGCGCGCATCCCGACCTCATCCAGCCGGGCCAGCGGCTGGCCCCGCCGGCCCGGTGGGGCCCCCGGTGAGCGCGCGGACCTCGGTCAGCGGCGCGACCGCCCTGGTGGCCACCGGCCAGGCGGCCGGCGGCGCGACCGCCCTGGTGGCCACCGG
>JBPCOG010000034.1:0-4562 GCA_051000455.1 Lapillicoccus sp.
TTCCTCCACCGACTCGACGACCACGACCACGAACTGACCCCGGGACAGGCAGCATGACCCCCGACGAACTTACGGCCGTGACCACTAGCGTGGGACCCGGCGAGCCGGGCCGTCTCGAGGAAGCAGGTCGGCGGCTGAGGCAAGCAGGGGGGTGGGCGATGGCGCGCAGGCTCGTCACGGTCACGGCATCGGTCGTCATCGTCGTCAGCCTCCTCGTCGCGGCTCACGTCGTCCTGGCCTTCCGCGGGCCGGGCACGGACAGCCGGCGGGTCGGGGCCCAGGTGGCGTGGCTGGACACCCAGCTGCGCGACGGGGCCGCTCGGCGGATGCAGGCGTTCTTCCCGGAGGGCGAGCTGTTCACCAACCTTCTGACGGGGATCGCGGCGGCACAGCTGGCGACGACCGGCTCCGGCGACACCCGGGCCGGCCAGCTGACCACCGCCCGCTACGCGCTCACCGAGGTCGACCAACCGCGCAACCGCGACCTGTTCGGTGACATCCCCGTCCCGCCCAACGGGGTCTTCTACCGTGGCTGGCCGCTGCTGCTCCTCGTCGACATCGCCGCCGCCAGCGGCAGTGCCGGCGACGTGGCGGCCGTGGACGCCGAGGCGCGCACGCTGCGGCAGGCCTTCGACGCGTCGCCCACCGGGCTGCTCGAGTCCTATCCCGGCCAGTACTGGCCCTGCGACAACGTCGTCGGCATCGCGGCGCTGGTCCGCGCCGACGCCCTGCTCGGCACGCCTGGCGCATCGGGCCGCCCCACCGGACGCGCTCTACTGGGCCGCCTCGATCCGCTGCGGGACAGGGCAACCGGCCTGCTCCCGCACCGGACCGACGCCGCCGGTCGACCGCTGGACGGCCCCCGGGGCAGCTCGCAGTCGCTCATCCAGGTGTTCCTGCCCGACATCGACGACGCGCAGGCGCACCGGGAGTGGACGGCATACAAGAGCGCGTTCGTCGTCCGCGAGCTGGGTCTGGTCGGGGTCCGCGAGTATCCCGTCGGAGTGAGCGGGCCGGCCGACGCGGACTCGGGCCCGCTCCTGCTCGGCGTCTCGGCGAGCGCATCGGCGGTGACGCTCGGTGCCGCCCGGCGCAACGGTGACACCCGGCTCGCCGCCAGCCTCGACCACGAGGCCGAGATGCTCGGCGTCGGCCTCCAGTGGGGCGGGAAGCGGCGGTACGCCCTGGGAGCGCTGCCCGTCGGGGACGCCTTCCTCGCCTGGGCGCGCAGCCGTCCCGCGAGCTCCGAGCGGGCCCTCGACCCCGGTCCCACGCCGTTGTGGCCGGTGTACCTGCTCCTGGCGCTGCTGCCCGGGGCCGTCGCCGCTGCCCTGCTGGCGATGCGTGGCCGCGCCGCGACCCACCAGCAAGGCAGCCCCACCACGCCGACCCGCCGGTAGTGACCTCCCGGCCATGTCGGTGGCGCCTGCGATGGTGAGGTCATGGAGATCTTCCTTGCTATCGTCCTCGGTGGCCTGCTCGGAGCGGCGGTTGCCGGGCTCACCCTGAGGATGACGTATGCCGCCCGCCTCGCCTCCGCCGCAACGGAGAGCTCGATGTTGCGCCAGCGGGTCACCGACCTGACGGTCAGCGCCGCCGACGACCTCGAGACCGCGGCGCTGGTCCAGCCGCTCGCGGCGGCGCTCGAGCGGGTCGAGCGCCAGGTCCAGACGCTGGAGAAGGAGCGGACCAGCCAGTTCACCGCGGTGAGCCTCCGCCTCGAGGACGTCGTCTCGTCGACCTCGGACCTGCGCAGCCAGACGGCGTCCCTGGTCGGGTCGCTCAACGCGTCGAGCGTCCGCGGCTCGTGGGGCGAGGTGCAGCTGCGCCGGGTCCTGGAACACGCCGGCCTGCTCAGCCGCTGCGACTTCGACGAGCAGGTGACGGGCACCAACGCCGACGGTGCCACGGTGCGCCCCGACGTCGTCGTCCACCTGCCCGGCGGCAAGAACCTCGTCGTCGACTCGAAGGCCCCGATGACCGCATTCCTCGCGGCCCAGGCGGACGGCCTGTCCGCGCCGGACCGGGAGGCCCAGCTCAAGGCCCACGCCCGCGCCCTGCGCGGTCACCTCGACGCGCTCGCCGGCAAGGGCTACTGGTCGGCCCTGCCGGCCACGCCCGAGATGGTCGTGTGCTTCGTCCCCGGCGAGGCCATCCTCAGCGCCGCCCTGGCCCGTGACCCCGAGCTGCACGAGTACGCCATGCGCAAGCGGGTCGTGCTGGCCTCCCCGGCGACCCTGCTGGCCCTGCTGCGCACCGTGGCCTTCACCTGGCAGCAGGATGCCCTCACCGCGAACGCCCGCGAGCTGCTGGGAATGGCGCGCGAGCTCTACGACCGGCTCGCCGGTCTCGGCGGCCATGCCAGCAAGATGGGGGCGGCGCTGCAGCGCTCGGTCGAGGCATACAACGCCCTGATCGGGTCGCTGGAGACCCGGGTCTTCGTCACCGCCCGGCGGATGAAGGACCTCGACCTCGTCGAGGACCGTCTGGTCGAGCCGGCCCCCCTGACGACCGGGCCGCGGCCGCTGTCTGCGCTCGAGCTGCTCGACGCCCTCGAGCCGGAGGTCGCCCGACCCGAGCTGGTCGTCGACGGGCGGTCGTCGGGCCCTGGCCAGGCCTCCGGCGCCCAGCGCGGGGCGTGAGCACGCCGGGGCGCTTGGGGACCGGGACGGCGGGTATCCCCTTCGCGTGACATCTGTGGCTGGGGTCGAGCTGTTGAGCGAGGACTCTCTGCGGACGGCGGTCAACGCCCTCGTCCGACTCGTCGAGGCGGCCGGGGCGCTGGTGATCTTCGTCGGCGCCGTCGTCGCCATCTGGAAGTTCGCCCGCGCCCTGCCCGGTCGCGATCCCGAGGCCTTCGTGCCCGTGCGTCTGAGCCTCGGGCGTTACCTGGCGTTGGGCCTGGAGTTCCAGTTGGCCTCGGATGTGCTGCGGACCGCCATCGCCCCGACATTCGACGAGCTGGGCAAGCTCGCTGCGGTCGCCGCGATCCGGACGGCGCTGAACTTCTTCCTGGCCCGGGAGATCAACGAGGAGCGGCGGGTGGTCAGGTCGGCTGAGCACGGAGCGGACGCCGGGCGCCGCGCCGCTCACGAGGACCCGTCGTGAGCAGCATCATCGACATGGCCGTTCCGCTTCTTGTCGCCGTCGCCGTCCTCATCGGCGGCGGCGTCCTTGCGACGACCCGCGCCGTCAGTGCCGCGTTGCCGGTGCTGCTCGACCTGCTGCTCGTCGCCGGGCTCCTGCGGCTGGGTGCCACCTCAACGTGGCAGACGATCGGCTCCGCAGCGGTGGTCGTGCTCATCCGCAGGATCGTCAGCTTCGGGATCGCGACCAGCCACCGGAGCCTGGACCGCACCGACGGGAGGCGCCCCGTCAACCGCCCGCGCGCTCGCTGATGCCGAAGTCGATCGGCTTGCAGACCCCTCCGTTGGACTTCTCCGCCGAACAGGCAGTGACCCCGACGTGCAGGTCCATCTCGGCGCGCACGACGAACCGGTCCCCCGCCACCGAGGTGGGCGGGTCGATGTGCAGCTCCCCGGCCGCGTCGGTCCAGACGTTCATGAAGACGTTCAGGGTCGTCGAGATCTGGTCGGGGACGATCCCGAACGGGGCCAGTCCGACGAAGAGGTTCTCGAAGCAGCTGGGGTGGTAGGCGCCGCCGAGCTCTGGGTAGAGGATGTCGAAGGTCTGCTGGCTGCACGGGGTCAGCAGGAAGTCGTGCCGCCCGCAGGTGTCCTCGACGATCGTCGCCATCGCCCGGCTGCGGTTGCTGTAGAGCACGTCCCCGGTGCTGAGCAGCACGGTGTTGCCGTAGTCGATGCTGCGCCCGTTCGAGAGCCACTCGCCGTGGTCTGCGGCGCTGAAGCAGAACATGTCGCTGACCTGCCCGCCGGTGGGATCCACGATGGTCAGCGTCTGTCCTGCCGCCAGCGCGAGACCGGCCCCGGTCTGGGGGGCCAGTCGGGTCAGGCCGGCGCTCACCGGTGGCGCGGACGTCAACGGGCTGCCCCCTCGTCGGGCGCCGCCCACGGGGCCTCCCAGCCGCCCGGCACCACCCGCCCGGAGTACTGCCGGGCTTCCGACACCGTGCCGTGGTCGGCGACCATGGGGTTGATGCTGCCCTGCAGCGCCTGGTCGCGGCGGCGGATGGTGTCCCTCATCCTCGGGAACCTGCCCGACGAGCGCAGCTGCTCGAACTGCTGGTGGAGGTTGAACACGAGGGTCGGCAGGGGTGCCCGGCGCGCGATCCGGGAGGCCAGGGGGTGCAGCCCGACGATGAAGAAGGCCGTCCCGGCCACGCTGAAGGCGAAGTGGGGGTCGCCGGGGTCGGCTGACACCCCAGGGTTCCACGGCTCGCCGTCAGCCTCGTGCAGCTGCCGCAGCTGTGCCCACAGCAGCTGCTCGAACTGCTTCTCGCTGTGCAGCGCAGGCTCCCGGAAGACGGCGACGAACGAGGCGAACCCCTCGTTGACGTCCGTCGACCTCGCGAAGGCGTCGAGCTCACGGAGCACCTCGAGGGCGACGCCGTCTCCGCCCAGACGCGCGAAGACCCGGACGGT
>JBPCOG010000040.1:0-4064 GCA_051000455.1 Lapillicoccus sp.
GGTGCTGGACGTCGTGCAGCGTCTGGACGAGGGCCACCCCTGCGGGCGGTGGCGGGAGCGCGACGGTGAACGGCACGTGGACGACGTCGAAACCCGCCTGCGCCCGCCTGATCGCCCCGCGGCGGACGAGCCCGGCCTGGGCAAGGGTGCGCACGCGTCCTGACGTCGACGCTGCCCCGGTCACGCCGGGGACGACCCGTTCGGGCACGTCGTCGCTGAACCCGGCCGCGGCCCGCGACACGAAGGTCGTCGCCTCGATGGTGGAGGACTGCCGGAGGATCCGGACGAGCTCGCGCGCGTAGGTCTCCCCCCCGCCCATGCTCCCCGGGACGAGCGTGAGCATCGACAGCGCGACCTTCAGCGGGGCCGGTCCGGTGGTCATCCACGACGTTACCACCGCCGGATTCGGAGGACAGTGCCACACTCAACGCAGGGTCTCACCTCAGACCCGCCCAGGACTTGTGCCGTCGTGCCGTCGAGAGGATGAAGTTGACGGTGCGGGCCGAGGTGTTCTCGACCAGGTAGTCGCCGGGGGTCACGTGGCTCACCCCGTGCTCCGACCGCCGGTCCCTCATGGCCACCGTGACTGCCTCGACGACGTCGTGCGCGTCGAGGTCCGTCATGATGATGCCGCCGCTCTCCAGGGCTTCGGGCCGCTCGATCGAGCCCCGGAGCGTGATCGCCGGGAAGCCGAGGATCGTCGACTCCTCAGCGATGGTCCCCGAGTCCGACAGCACGCAGGCAGCGCCGAGCTGCAGCCGGTTGAAGTCGTGGAAGCCGAACGGCTCGTGGAAGACGATCCCGTCGGGTTCGGCCCAGCCCGCGAGCGCCTCCAGCCGCTTGCGGGTGCGGGGGTGGGTCGAGGTGTAGACGGGCAGGTCCCACCGCTCCCGCACGGCGACCAGGCACTCGAGCAGCATGCGCAGGCGGTCGGGGGAGTCGACGTTCTCCTCGCGGTGCGCGCTGGCGAGGAAGTACCCACCCTCGGTGAGCGAGAGCCGCTCGAGGACGGTGGACGCGTGGATCTCTGGCAGGTATGCCGTGAGCACCTCGCGCATCGGGGACCCCGTCAGCAGGATCCGGCGCGGGTGAATGCTCTCGCCCAGCAGGTTGCGGCGGGCGTGCTCGGTGTAGACGAGGTTGAAGTCGGCGACGTGGTCGACGAGGCGCCGGTTCGTCTCCTCGGGCACGTTCTCGTCGAAGCACCTGTTGCCCGCCTCCATGTGGTAGACGGGGATGTGCATCCGTTTCGCGATGACCGCCGCGATGGAGCTGTTCGTGTCACCGAGGATGAGGACCGCGTCCGGGCGCTCCTTCAGGAGCACCTCCTCGCTCTTGATGAGGACCTCCCCGAGCACCCGACCGAGGCTGGAGGTGCCCACCTCGAGGACGTGGTCGGGCTCGCGGATCCCGAGATCCTTGAAGAAGACGCCGTTGAGCCCGTAGTCGTAGTTCTGTCCCGTGTGCACCAGGACGTGCTCCACCGTCTCGTCGAGCCGGGCGATGACCCGCGACAGCCGGATGATCTCGGGTCGGGTGCCGACGATGGTCATCACCTTGATCATGGGGCGTCCTCCGGACGGATCATGACGGGCTCCGGATAGGTGTCCGGTGCCTCGGGGTCGAACAGCTCATGGGCCCAGAACAGCGTGACCAGCTCCTCGGTACCGACGTTCTTGATCGAGTGTGCCCACATCGTCGGCATGTCGACGACCGACGGCTCGTCCCCGGTGACCTCGAAGTCGACGACCTCGTCCGTCAGCATCCGGCGCAGCCGGATCACGCCCCGACCGGACAGGACCTGGAACCGCTCGACCTTGCGCAGGTGGAAGTGCTCGCCCCTGACGAACCCGGGGTGCGTGCTCGAGACGAAGGTCTGACCCTGACCCCCATGAACGCGGACGGACTCGACCAGCGTTCCTCTCTCGTCGCTGCGGGGGGTGGGCCGGAAGGGGTAGGCAGCCGGAAACATCGCGGCACGAAGGGTGTTGAACAGTGCGAGGTCGATCTCGTCGTACAGGGCCGGGATGTCTCCGGCCCGATACACCGCGAAGTACCCCGCCAGCTTGTCCAGGACGTCCGACACCATCAAGGGGGTCCCGCTGGGCTCCAGCAGGCCTTCGGTGCCGGCCACGCCTGCCGCGACCATGGCGGACACGGCATCCTGCACGTGCAAGAGCGGGACGAGCCGGTCGACGTCGACCTGCGGGGTCCCACCCGCCGCGACAGAGGATACGAAGGTGGCGACGAAGGAGTTGTAGTGCGGGCGGCCGTGCTCGCCGAAGAGGTTCGGCAGCCGCGCCACGGTGACGTTCGCGCCGCTGGCCTCCCCCCACGCCTGCAGGGCCTCCCCCGCGCGGCGCTTGCCCCTGCCGTACGGAGTGTCCGAGCCGGACTGGATGCTGTCCGCGTAGACGACCGCGGCCCGGGACCCCGAGCTCTCCAGCGCGCGGACGAGGCGCTCCGCGAGGTCGAGGTTGCCGAGCTCGAGGTCCTCGTCGGACGCCCGGTTGAGGCCCGCCAGGTGCAGGACCAGGTCGGCGTCGCCGACCGCCTGCTCCAGGGACTCGCGCGCGAGGGTCCCGCGATTGACGGGAACCACGTCGAAGCCACCAAGGGCACGCAGCCGGACCCGGGTGTGCCAGCCGAGAAATCCGTCCGCGCCGGTCACGACCACCCGGGCCGGGCGCGCCCCGGCCGTGCCCACGTCCACCACGCCTGTCATGTTGCGCTTCTCCGGGCCGACCCGTGGGGACGTCGCCGACCACGCGACCCGCTGCCCAGCTGCCGCCCGAGCTCCTGCCACGCGGCGCGCCCGGCGGGCGGGCTCCAGCCCGCCTGGGTCAGCCAGCTCGGCGCCTGGGACTGGCCGAACCACAACATTTCCAGTCGTCGGGCGTTCGCGGCAGCCTGCGGCACCGCCTGCGCGCTCGCGCTGAGGATCGCCACAACCACCCTCGCCAGCGCACGGGGCACCTCCCGCGGTGGACGACCTCCGAGAAGGACCATCAGCCCCGCCGTCGTCAGGCCCTCGCTCGGGTGGGCAACGATGGCCGGTGGCTGCGCCGTCGTCGTCGCCAGGAAGGCGATGGCGTCCCCGACGTTCGCCAGCAGAGTCTGTGGGGTGGGTGACGAACCGGGGCGGGCAACGCTGGCGAGGGGGGAGCGGGCCACCCGTGCCATCACTCGTGAGACACGACGGTCGGCTCCGTGGACGCCGGGCGGGCGGTAGACGACGGTGCCGGTGTGGGCCCTGCGAGCCAGCTGCTCCCCCAGCGCCTTCGACCGCGAGTACGGGGAGAACGGGGTCACCGAGGCGGATGAGTCCAGGACGCGGGTACGGCCCTGCACCGCTGCGCTGCTCACGTGGACGAACCTCGGCACGCCCCCCAGTGTCGCCGCCATCCCGAGGTAGCCGGGCAGCATGGCGTTGGCCGCCGTCAACGAGTCCTCGTCGGGACTGGCCGCCTCGGCGGCGCCGGCGGCATTGACGAGGCAGTCCGCGCCCGCGAGACGCTGAGCGAGGGCGGCGATGTCGTCGGTCAGCTTCCCGAGGGCACCCTCCACCCGCTCCGGCCTGGTGGGGGGGAGGCGGGGAGCACTCATCGGGACGACGACCGCTCCGCGCGTCCGAAGCGCCTGCGCCACCGCAGTGCCGACGAACCCCGTTGCGCCGAAGACCACGACCTTCCGTTGGTCGCTCACCGGACCGCCCGCGTCCGGTGCGCTGCCGTGAGGATCTCGCTGAGATGGTCTCCGACGACCCGCTCGCTGAAGTGGGCGAGGTAGTGCTCGCGGGCTCGGACGCCCACGGCCTCGCGGTCCTGCGCATCGAGCCGGTGCATTCGGGACACGGCTGCGGCGAGGGCGACGGGGTCCTCGGGGGCTGAGACGAACCCTGCACCGGCGGACGCGATGACGGATGCCGCGTCTCCGGCCACCGCGGCGATGATGGGCCGTCCCGCTGCCATGTTCGCCTGAACCTTGCTCGGCAGGGTGCTCCTCAGCAGGGGGACGTCCTTGAGGCTGATCAGCTGCACGTCTCCCAGGGCGAGGACATCCGA
>JBPCOG010000041.1:0-4657 GCA_051000455.1 Lapillicoccus sp.
TGACCTTGGACTGGACCGAACGAAGGTACTCCCACTTCCTGCACCGCCTCGGCATGGGTGCGCGAGCCGAAGGATGACGTCACCGGCCACCCCCAGTTCGTCTACGTCGCCGGCGCGCACGGGTCGCTTGCCGTGGACAACGCCTTGAGCGGCGCCGACCGGACCCTAGACCCCACCCCCCTGCCCCGGGTCACCTTCACCACCCCCAACATCGCCGCCGTCGGGCTGACCGACGAACAGGCCAGCGCGGCCGGGATCCGCTGCGACTGCCGAGTCCTACCCCTGCAGTACGTGCCCCGGGCGCTGGTCAACCGGGACACCCGAGGCTTCGTCAAGATCGTCGCCGACGCCGACACCGGACTGATCCTCGGCGTCACCGCCGTCGCCGCGGCCGCAGGGGAGCTGGCCGCCGCAGCCGTCTACATCCTCAACGCGGGGATGACCGTCGAGCAGGTCGCGAACCTGTGGTGCCCCTACCTGACCATGACCGAAGGCATCAAGATCGCCGCCCAGTCCTTCACCACCGACGTGTCCAAGCTGTCCTGCTGCGCCTCCTGACACCTGCAGTCCCGGGAAGAAGGAACCTCATGACCGCCGACCAGGACCCCACGGGGCACCGAGACAGTTGACACCTGGGTGCTGCGCACCGGGGTTCCGGCCTCGTTCCGCGGGTAGAGTCGCTCCAGCGCCGGGCGGAGCCGACCGGGGCCAGTGGCTGAACCGGACGGACGCCGGTCGCTGAGTCGGACGGAACTGACGTCGGCTTGACGCCGGGCCCCAAGAAGGTGAGGGTGCCCGCTCGACTGCCCGCCGAGGTCGCCGCCCAGGCTCGGAGTACCGGGCTGGGCGGCTATCTGGGCAGCCTGAAACCCGACCGCTCGGCCTCTCTGCGCACGCTGGCGGTCGGCGCCGTGTTCGTCGTCGCCGCGCTCGCCATCCTGGCGGGCTCCGCCGACCCTGGGTGGCCGGTGCAGGCCGGCGCGGCCCTCGGCGGTCTGGCGGGACTCGGGATGTTCTGCTTCGGACTCATCGAGCTGCTGCCGAGCTCCGGCCAGCTCTACCTCTTCGAGGACGGCTTCGTCCACCAGCTCCGGGACGGGCAGACGGATGCGATGCGCTACGGCGCCTCGGAGCGCGGGGAGCAGCTGCGGCAGAAGGCCGCAGCCATGCGCGCCGCCGGCGTGGACGAGGACTGAGCCGCACCGGCGCGGCGCCCCGGACGGCATACCCACGGCTGCCGCGCAGCGCGGCGACCGCCGGGTGCCGCCGAACGTCTCACCGTCGGGGTGTCCGACGAACCGCTCAGAGGTAGAGCCCGGTCTGGCCGTCCTCGACACGCGGGGCCGCCACGGCGTGGATGTCCTTCTCCCGCAACAGGATGTAGTCCTTGGAGTGCAGCTCGACCTCGGCGCGCTCCTCCGGGTCGAACAGCACCCGGTCCCCGACCTCGACCTGGCGGACGTTACTGCCGGTCGCGACGACCCGGGCCCAGGCGAGGCGTTTGCCCACAGACGCGGTTGCCGGGATGAGGATTCCACCACCGGAGCGCCGGTCCCCGGAGTCACTCTCCTGAGCGACGAGCACCCGGTCCTGCAGCATGCGGATGGGCAGCTTCTCCTCCGCCGCTGCCCGCTCTCGCGACGGCCCCACTGCTCAGCCGCGACGGCGGCGCAGCAGACCCAGGACGACCAGCAGCACGCTGACCGCAGCGACGACGCCGGCGACGCGCTCGATGCGCAGCTCACCGTCTGGGGTTCGCGTCGCCTCGTCGAACTTTGCCTTCGCACTCTCGACCTGGCGGCGGGCGATCTCCTTCGGCTGCGCCCGGACGGCGAGCACGTCGAGCGTCTCCGCCAGGCGCTGGCGCGTCACCCCGATCTCCGCCTCGATCCGGTCCATCGTGGCGGCCTGTTGGTCGCTCATCTGCGGTCTCCCTTCGTCCTCTAACCCCGAACCTTACAGACCCGGTCCTGCCTCGACGACGTCGAGTTCGGGCGGCCACGTCGCCCGGCGCCGGGGGAACGGCGCCGGCCGCGGCCGTGCGGTCACGCTCGCCTCCCTCGGGCGGGCGGCTCCACCCTGCCGCCTGCACCGACAGGCGGTGGACAAACCCATCCCGGTCGGCGGGCAGGGAGTCGATAAGGTGGTCCCCGTCCCGCGGGAGTGGTGGAACAGGTAGACACGCAGGACTTAGGTTCCTGTGCCCGATGGGCATGCGGGTTCGAGTCCCGCCTTCCGCACCCTCACCGCGGACCGTCACCGCTGACCGACACCGCGGACCGTCACCCCGGACCCTCAGTCGACGTTGACGACGATCTGGTGGTAGCCGGTCGCACCGTCGGGCGCGGGAGGCGCCTCCGCCGCGACCTGGAACTGGCCCGTGCTGTCCTTGGCCCGGACCCGCAGGTTGTGGCTGCCGGGGGTGGCCGCCCACTCGAGGACCCACTGCCGCCACGCGTCGGTCGTCGGCTCCGCTGCGAGCCGGGCGCCCTGCCAGGGACCCTCGTCGACCTGGACCTCCACCCCGGTGATGCCGCGGTGCTGGGCCCACGCGACCCCGGCGACGGCCACCGTCCCGGCCTTGACGTGGTCGCCGATCCGCGGCACGTCGATCCGCGACTGGGTCTTGATCGGGCCCCGCGCCGACCAGCCGCGCGGCGTCCAGTAGCCCTGGTCCGCCGCGAACGTCGTCACCTTCAGCTCGGTCAGCCACTTGGTCGCAGAGACGTACCCGTAGAGTCCCGGGACGACGAGCCGCACCGGGAAGCCGTGCTCGAAGGGCAGCGGCTCACCGTTCATCGCCACCGCCAGGAGGGCGTCGCGGTCATCGGTGAGCGCCCCAATCGGCGTCCCCGCGGTGAACCCGTCGGAGCTGCGCGACAGGACCATGTCCGCGCCCGCCCTGGGACGGGCCATGGCGAGCAGCTCCCGCACCGGCCAGCCGGTCCACAGCGCGTTGCCGACCAGGTCTCCACCGACCTCGTTCGACACGCAGGTGAGCGTGACGAGCTTGCGCTGCATCGGCTTGCCCAGCAGGGTCGCCCAGTCCAGGGTGAGCTCCTGCTCGACCAGTCCGTGCACCCTCAGCTTCCAGGAGGCGACGTCCAGCCGCGGCACGACCAGGGCGGTGTCGATCCGGTAGAAGTCCTTGTTCGGCACGACGAAGGGCGAGATCCCCGGCACCGGGAGCTGCGCGGCGCTCACGTCGGGAGGGGGCGTTCCCGGCGTGGGCAGCGCGATGTCGGCTCGTGCCTCGTTGGCCGTGCCGGTCCCCTGTCCGAGCCGCGTCCCGACGACGGCTCCCACCGCCGCACCGAGGAAGACCAGGGCCCGGCGTCGCGTGAGGTTGCCGTCACGCCGCTCCGCTGCGTCCCAGTGCCTGCGCAGGACCTGCAGCCCGACCCCGGTCCCGACCAGGGTCGGCAGGACGTCGAAGGGGGCGGAGTTCGGCCGCGACAGCACCGCAAGGGCGCCCACGGCGCCGACGAGGGCAAAGGCGACCAGCCCCGCGGTATGCCGGGTGAGCCCCCGCCAGCCGATGGCGGCACAGACGAGCAACAGGACCAGCCCCATGCCGGCGAAGAGCGCGAGCTTGTCGTTGGTGCCGAAGGCGGAGACGGCAAAGTTCTTGAGCCACAACGGGGTGCGGTCCACGAACGCGCCGCCGACCGCTGGCACCGGTGACGGGGTCCCGCCCGCGAATCCGGTCCACGTCATGACCGCGGCGAGCAGGGTGGCCACAGTGAGCGTCAGCCCGCCCGCAAGCACCCCGTCCAGCGCGGCACCGACCTCGTGCGCCGGGGCGGCGGGGGGCGGGGCCCCAGCGGCGACGGTGCGGTCCTCAGTTGTGGTCATCGGCTCAGGTGCCTCCTCAGGTGGGGCACCATGGCGCGAAAGGCCCTGCCCCGGTGCGAGAGTGCGTTCTTCTCCTCGTCGGTGTACTCCGCCAGTGTCCGCTGGCCAGCGTCCACGCGGAACACGGGGTCGTAGCCGAACCCGTGGCCCCCACGGGCCCGCCTCGTGATCGACCCGGCCACCCGGCCCTCGGTCACCACGGTCGTGCCGTCGGGCAGCTCCAGGACCGCGGCGCAGACGAACGCCGCCGCCCGGTGCTCGTCAGGCACGTCCTCCAGCTGCGCGAGGAGCAGCTCGAGATTGGCGCGGTCCCTCGCCTCACGCGGGAGGTCATGACGGCCGGACCACCGTGCGCTGAAGACTCCTGGCGAGCCGCCGAGGACGTCGACCGCCAGGCCGGAGTCGTCGGCGAGCGCGGGCTGGCCCGTCGCTGCGGCAAGTGCGTGGGCCTTGAGGCGGGCGTTGCCCTCGAAGGTCACCTCAGTCTCGGGGACGTCGGGCACCTCGGGGTAGTCGGCCGCAGTCGCCAGCTCGAGGGAGTGCTCCCGGACCACGTCGGCGAGGATCGCGCGCAGCTCGTGGACCTTGTGCTCGTTCAGGGTTGCCAGAACAAGGCGCCGGGCACCACCCGTGCCGCCGCGGATGCCGGCCGGCGGCGTCCTGCCCACGGTGGGAGCCGCGCTCTCCGCACGAGCCGCGGTGCTCACCCGCGCACCCGCGGGGTCTCGGCGAGGGCGGCCTGCTGCTTCTCGGCGAGCTCGGCGCACCCCGCGACGGCCAGGTCGAGGAGCTGGTTGAGCAG
>JBPCOG010000151.1:0-5393 GCA_051000455.1 Lapillicoccus sp.
TTCTCGCAACGGGTACCCGGCCGGCTCGTGCTCATCACCTGCGCGGGGCCCTTCAACCAGACCACCCGACACTACCAGGACAACCTTGCCGTGACCGCCGAACCCACCGGGCCGGCGACGCCGCTCGGCTGAGGACCCGGTCACCCGAGAAGCCCTCGCCTCCGACGGGGCGCTCGCCGCACGGCGTGAGCGGCTCGCCGACAGCTGCCCCAGGACTGCCGCGAAGGCCCGGTCCCACCGACGGGACCGGGCCTTCGGGCATGCGGCCCTGGCACGCGCTCGCACCCTCACCCTTGGGCGGTCCGCTTGCCGGCCTCGGCCAGGGCCGACGGGAGCACCAACTCGGGCAACCCCACCAGCCCGACGACCTGACGCATCTCCTCGAGGTACTGCTCCCCGAGCGAGCGCTCGGTCAACGGGCGCGACGGCGCCGCCGCCTTGACCCGGTGCAGCGTGACGGCGACCGAGCCGAGGGTCTCGCGCGTGAGCTGGTCCGCGGGGACCCGGACGGTGAACTCCTCGAAGAAGTAGTCGTGGGCGAACACGCCCGCCATCACGGTCGTGTCCACCCACGTGTTGTATGCCGCCTGGTCGGCGGCGGTGAACCCGTCGCCCAGGATCGCGAGGTTGCGTTTCGCCCCTGGCGGTCCCGCTGCCGGCCGCACGGTGACACTGTCGGCCACATCGGCTCCCTTTTCCTGTCGGGTCCAGAGCCCGGCGGACGCACGGAGCCACCCGTCGTCGCGGTCGGGCCGTACGCCTTCAAGGAGCGGCCGATGCCGGGACTGATACGGCCGCTCGGCGCAGGGTCGGGGTCACCGTCGGGGTCACAGTCGGGAAAGCCCGGGTGGCAAGCACGGGCGGTAGGTTTGCCCCGTGCTGCGGATCGGGCTCACCGGGGGGATCGGCTCGGGGAAGTCGACCGTCGCCGGACGGCTGGGGGCGCTCGGGGCGCTCGTCGTCGACGCCGACGAGGTGGCGCGTGAGGTCGTCGAGCCGGGCACGCCGGTCCTCGCCGCGGTGGCAGACGCGTTCGAGCGGGGCGTGCTGCGCACCGACGGCAGCCTCGACCGCGGCGCCCTCGCGGGGATCGTCTTCACGGACCCGGCGGCACTGGCCCGGCTCGAGGCCCTCACCGGCCCCGCGATCAGCGACCGCGTTGCAAGGCTCGTCTCGGCGGCCACCCGCGAGGCGGTCGTCGTCGAGGACATGCCGCTGCTCGTCGAGCGGAGGCTGTGGCCCGCGCAGCACCTCACCGTCGTCGTCGGCGCGAGCGAGGCGACGCGCCTCGAGCGGCTCGTGGGACAGCGCGGTATGCCGCTGTCCGATGCCCGTGCGCGGATGGCCGCCCAGGCGTCGGACTCCGAACGGCGCGCTGCGGCCGACGTCTGGGTCGACAACGACGGCGACCGCGCGAGCACCGAGGCACAGGTGCTGCGGCTGTGGCATGAGCGCCTCGTCCCGTACAACCACAACCTTCTCACTCGAACGCGCAGCGAACGCCCCGAGCACCTCACCCTGGTCGATCCCGACCCCGCGTGGCCGGCGGAGGCGGCCCGGCTGGTCGCGCGGATCGAGGTCGCGCTGGGGGAGCGTGCGGAGTCCGTCGACCACATCGGCTCGACGAGCGTCCCGGGACTGCTCGCCAAGGACGTCATCGACCTGCAGATCGGCGTGCGCCACCTCGGCGACGCGGACGACCCCGGCTTCGTCGACGCGATGGAGCAGCGTGGGTTCATCCGCGTGCCCGGCAATACGCTCGACCAGGCCCATCCGGCCGGCTCGGCCCCGGACAGCTGGCGCAAGCGGTTCCACGGTTCGGCCGACCCGGGACGCATCGCGCACGTCCACGTCCGTGAGATCGGCTCCGCCGGTTGGGAGTTCGCCCTCCTTTTCGGGGACTGGCTGCGCTCTGACCAAGACGAACGGGACGCCTATGCCGCCGAGAAGCGCCGGCTGCTCACCGTCGTGGGGTCCACCAGCGCGTATGCCGCGGCCAAGGAGCCCTGGTTCGCCACGGCATACCCGCGGGCCATGGGGTGGGCGCACCGCACCGGGTGGCGCGGGGCTCCTGGCGGGGCCGAGTGACCACCGGACCGTCCGGCGCAGTGGTTCGGGCGGCGAGGGGCCGGCCCGACCCGGACGGGATGGGGCCCTGTCGGTGGCGTGGCCTACCGTTGGGGCATGCGTCCGACGACTGACCTCAAGCGCACCGTCGCACCGTTCGAGGTGGTGTCGGACTTCCGGCCCAGCGGCGACCAGCCCCAGGCGATCGCGGAGCTGACCCAGCGGGTCAGGGCGGGGGAGCGGGACGTCGTGCTCCTCGGCGCCACCGGCACGGGCAAGTCGGCGACGACGGCCTGGCTCATCGAGCAGGTCCAGCGACCGACCCTCGTCATGGCGCCGAACAAGACCCTCGCGGCGCAGCTCGCCAACGAGTTCCGGGAGCTGCTGCCCAACAACGCGGTCGAATACTTCGTCTCCTACTACGACTACTACCAGCCCGAGGCCTACATCCCCCAGACGGACACCTACATCGAGAAGGACTCCTCCGTAAACGAGGAGGTGGAGCGGCTGCGGCACTCGGCCACCAACTCGCTGCTCACCCGGCGCGACGTCATCGTCGTGGCCTCGGTGTCCTGCATCTACGGGCTCGGCACGCCCCAGGAGTACGTCGACCGGATGGTCCGGCTCAAGCTCGGGGACCAGGTCGACCGTGACGACCTGCTCCGGCGGTTCGTCCAGATGCAGTACACCCGCAACGACATCGCGTTCTCGCGCGGGACGTTCCGGGTGCGCGGCGACACCGTGGAGATCATCCCCGTCTACGAGCAGCTGGCGCTGCGGATCGAGCTCTTCGGTGACGAGATCGAGCGGATCTACGCCCTGCACCCGGTGACCGGTGAGGTCGTCCACGAGGAGCAGGAGATGTACGTCTTCCCGGCCACCCACTACGTCGCCGGACCGGAGCGGATGGACCGGGCGCTGCGGGGGATCGAGCTCGAGCTCGAGGACCAGCTCGCGACCTTCGAGAGGCCGGGCAAGCTTCTCGAGGCCCAGCGGCTGCGGATGCGCACGACCTACGACATCGAGATGATGCGCCAGGTCGGGTTCTGCAGCGGCATCGAGAACTACTCGCGGCACATCGACGGACGGTCGAGCGGGTCGGCGCCCAACTGCCTCCTCGACTACTTCCCCGAGGACTTCCTGCTCGTCATCGACGAGTCGCACCAGACGGTGCCGCAGATCGGGGCCATGTACGAAGGGGACATGTCGCGCAAACGGATGCTCGTCGACCACGGGTTCCGCCTGCCGAGCGCGATGGACAACCGCCCGCTGCGGTGGGAGGAGTTCCTCGAGCGCATCGGGCAGACGATCTACCTCTCCGCGACCCCCGGTCCGTACGAGCTCGCCAGGAGCGCGACACCCGTCGAGCAGATCATCCGGCCGACCGGTCTCGTCGACCCGCAGGTCGTCCTCAAGCCCACGAAGGGGCAGATCGACGACCTGCTCCACGAGATCCACACCCGCGCCGCGGCCAACGAGCGGGTGCTGGTGACCACTCTGACCAAGAAGATGGCCGAGGACCTGACCGACTACCTCCTCGACAAGGGGGTGCGCGTCCGGTACCTGCACTCCGACATCGACACGCTGCGCCGGGTGGAGCTGCTGCGAGAGCTGCGACTCGGTGAGTTCGACGTGCTCGTCGGCATCAACCTCCTGCGGGAGGGGCTGGACCTGCCAGAGGTGTCCCTGGTGAGCATCCTCGACGCCGACAAGGAGGGCTTCCTGCGCTCGGCGCGCAGCCTCATCCAGACGATCGGCCGCGCCGCGCGCAACGTCTCCGGCGAGGTGCACATGTACGCCGACAAGCTGACGCCCTCGATGCGCGACGCGATCGACGAGACCAGTCGCCGCCGTGAGAAGCAGGTCGCCTACAACCTGCGGATGGGGGTCGACCCGCAGCCGTTGCGCAAGAGGATCGCGGACATCACCGACATCCTCGGCAGGGAGGACGCCGACACCGAGGCACTCATCGGCAGCGGGCGGTCACAGTCGCGCGGCAAGGGCGGCCGCGGCGGGCGTGGGGCGGCGACGGCCGACGCGGGTGTCGCCTCCGGCGGGCGGCTGGGCGATCTCCCGGCCGCCGACCTGGCCAACCTCATCCAGGAGCTGACCGCGCAGATGCACCATGCGGCCGCCGAGCTGCACTTCGAGCTGGCCGCGCGCCTGCGCGACGAGCTCGGGGACCTGAAGAAGGAGCTGCGCCAGATGAGCCAGGCCATGTCCTGACCGGGCGGCCCTCCTGCGTCCCGCACGCGCTCATGACCGCCAAAGTCGTTGCGGGGAAAGCAGATTGGGGATGTTCGGGCTTGCGATCCGGGTCGAACAGGTGTACGATCAGGGGATGACGGCACCCACGGCCACCGAGCAGCTCGAGACCGAGCTGGCGCAGGTCTGCGGGGTGCTCAACCAAGCCCATGCCCGCCTTGTCTCGCTCATGGCCGCGGCGCTCGAGGACGAGTCGTGGGCCTCCGACGGGATCCGCTCGCCGGAGCACTTCCTCGTGCTGCGTGCCGGGCTGTCCCGATCCCGCGCCGCCCAGGTCGTCGCCGTGGCTCGCCGCCGGGCCGTCCTGCCGAGCGCGGTGCAGGCGTTCGAGGACGGCCAGCTCTCCGTCGACCAGATGGTCATCGTGGGCAGGCACACGCCGGCGAGGCTGGAGGCGTCGGTCACCGAGCTCGCGGTCAACGCCAGCGTGACCCAGCTCCAGCGGGCGCTGGGTCGGCATGCGTTCGACCCCGCCGACCTGCGTGACCCGGCCGAGTCGGGCACGCTCACCGGCTCGCGGGCACGGGACCCGCTGACGCTGGAGGAGCGGGCTGCCGAGCCGCCCGAGCTGAGCATGAGCTACCTCGACGGCAGGTTCCTCATGCGCTTCAGCGCGCCGGCCGACCTCGGCGCGCTGGTGGAGGCGGCGGTCCTCGAGGCCACCGACCAGCTGTTCAACGACGGCGTTGCCGGCGTGTCATCCGGTCAGGGACTCGTGCAGGTCGCCACGCGATCCCTCGGTGCGCTCCGTTCGGCCAGCCGCCGCGACGCGTTCCGGGTGTATGTGCACCTCGACACCGACGGGGCCTGGCTGACTGGCCATCAGCGCCTCCCGCAGCACGTCACCGACAAGCTCTGCTGCGACGGGGTCCTCCAGCCGGTGTGGGTCACGCAGGGCTCCCCGGTCAACGTGGGCCGGGCGCAGCGGATCGTCCCCCGGCGCACCCGGCGGCTGGCCGAGGACCGCGACCGGGGTTGCCGGTTCCCTGGGTGTGGCGCGACGGCGCACGTGGAGGTCCATCACCTCGTGCCGTGGTCACACGGGGGCCGGACCGACCTCG
>JBPCOG010000270.1:0-9499 GCA_051000455.1 Lapillicoccus sp.
GCCCAGGCCCAGGCCCAGGCGCAGGCCCAGGCCAAGGTGCAGGCCGAGGCCAAGGTGCAGGCCGAGGCCAAGGTGCAGGCCGAGGCGCAGGCCCAGGCCAAGGCGCAGGACACAGCCTCGTCGGCACCCGTGCTGAAGGCTGCCGTCCGCGCGGGCGGCTTCCTGCGCTACCCCGCCGACGCACCGATCACCTCCGAGTTCGGGATGCGGTTCCACCCCATCCTGCGGTACTGGAAGCTGCACACCGGCACCGACTTCGGCATTCCCTGCGGCAGCCCCGTCTATGCTGTCGCCGACGGCGTGATCATCAGCTCCGGCTGGGCAGGAGGCGACGGCAACCGCATCGTCATCGACCACGGCATGCAGCGGGACGTCGACCTCGCCACGACCTACAACCACCTCAGCTCGTTCGTGCGCACGACTGGCCCCGTCAGCCGGGGGCAGCTGATCGCCTACTCCGGCAACACCGGATTCTCCACCGGCTGCCACCTGCACTTCGAGACGCTGGAGGACGCCAACTTCGTCAACCCGAGGAGGTGGATCTGACGCCCGCCACCCGGCTGGCGCCCTCGTCCGCGCCGCCCCCGGCGTGACGCTTGTCGCGCTGGAGCGTCGAGCAGGTAGCGTTGGGCTGCCGGGACGCGGCCGATGCGTACCCGGCATACCGGGGATCAAAGGGGAGCCGACGTGGCCAGGGAACAGGGTCGCAAGGTGATCGCCAGCAACCGCAAGGCCCGCCACGACTACACGATCGAGGAGACCTTCGAGGCCGGCCTCGCGCTGATGGGCACCGAGGTCAAGGCGTTGCGCGCGGGACGGTGTTCCCTCGTCGACGGATACGCGCAGTTCTCCGGTGACGAGCTGTGGCTCGAGGGGGTGCACATCCCCGAGTACACCCAGGGCACGTGGACCAACCACGCGCCGCGGCGGCGGCGCAAGCTGCTGCTGCACCGCGAGGAGCTGCGCAAGATCGCGGTCAAGACCCGGGAGAGCGGCCGGACGATCGTGCCCCTGTCGATGTACTTCAAGGACGGTCGGGCCAAGGTCGAGATCGCCCTCGCCACCGGCAAGAAGGAGTACGACAAGCGCCACGCGCTCCGCGAGCGCCAGGACAAGCGCGAGGCCGAGCGCGCGATCGGCCACCGGGAGGCACGATGAACAGCACGCCAGGGGGACGCCTCACGGTGAGTGGGCGCCGGCGGCGCAGTGCGGTGTTCGCCGTCCTAGCCGCTGTGCTCCTCATGGTCGGCCTCCCCGCGACGGCGGGGGCGGCGGGGGGCCGGGGGGCGGTGCCCGCTGCGACCGACTCGGCTGACCGGATGACCTCCTTCACGGCCGACTACGTCCTCGACACGAACGGCGGGGCGTCCGTCACGGAGACGATCGACTACCGCTTCGGCACGGGCGCCGGGGCCAGGCACGGCATCTACCGCTCGATCGCGGTGCGCCAGCCGGTCAACGGCAGCGACGAGCAGTACCGCTACTACTCGATGAGGGACGTGTCGGTGACGAGCCCGACAGGGGCGCCCGCCAACACCAAGCTGATCGACTCCGGCGATGTGACGACGATCAAGATCGGCGACGCCAACCGCACCGTGAGCGGGACCCAGACCTATGTCGTCAAGTACCACCTTGCCAACCTCATGAACGCGGTCGGGCAGGACGCCGAACTCTTCCTCAACGTCTTCCGGATGGACCAGGTCCCCAAGGACGTGGTCGCCGTCACCGTCTCGGGCCCGGCCCCGTCGACGAAGACCCGGTGCAGCCGCGGGAACGCCGACCAGCCGTGCGACGCGGCCACCTCCGGGACCCCGGCCAGCTTCAGCGTCCGGAACCTGCGCCCGGGGGAGGACATGACGATTGCCACGGCCTTCCCGCTGAGCGCGTTCAGCGCACTGCGGCCCGACATTCGCAGCAAGGGCTCATCGGTGGCCGAGGGCCCGGCTCGGGCGCTCAGCTCGATGGCGCTGGTCGGCGGCGTGCTCGTCCCGCTGCTCGCCGCCGGCCTCATGGGCACGCTCGTCGCCACGCGAGGCCGCGACGAGTGGTATGCCGGCCTCACGCCAGGCCTGTCGCCGGGTGCGGCCGGGCCACCTGCTTCGGCGGTCACCGGGACGCCTCCGGGCTCGGCGGTGCGCCGGGGCCGGAGCCCGACGGTCGCGGTCCAGTTCACCCCGCCCCCCGGCGTGCAGCCAGGCCTGGTCGGGACCATCGTCGACGAGTCGGCTGACACCGTGGACGTGTCGGCCACCGTCATCGACCTCGCCGTCCGTGGCTTCCTCAGGATCGAGGAGGTCCAGGGCTCCGGCAGGTTCTCGCGCACCGACTGGGAGCTGACCCGGCTCGTCCCGCCCCTGGGGGCGCAGTTGCATGCGTACGAGTCGACCCTGCTCGAAGGGATCTTCGCCACGGCGAACCCGGTCCGGCTCTCCGCCCTGAAGAACCAGTTCGCCACCACCCTGGGCAGGGTCAAGGAGCAGATGTATGCCGAGGTGGTGAGGCGGGGGTGGTTCCGCAAGTCCCCGGAGCGGCAGCGGCGCGGCTGGACGTTCCTCGGGACCATCCTGATCGGCATCGGCATCGCCACCGGATGGTTCCTCACCGCGCCGTCGGCGGCGCTGGACCGCACCGGCGGCATCGGCATCGGCATTCCCTCGGGCCTGGTCCTCGGCGCCGGCCTCGTCCTCGGCGGCCTCATCTTCCATCGGCTCGGCACCCGGATGGCCGCCAAGACGGCTGCCGGCTCGGCGGTCCTCGCCCAGTCCCTCGGTTTCAAGCAGTACCTCGTGACGGCCGAGGCCAACCAGATCAGGTGGGAGGAGGCCCAGGACATCTTCAGCCGCTACCTGCCCTACGCCATCGTCTTCGGCGTCGCCGAGAAGTGGGCCGGGACCTTCCGGCAGGTTGCCGAGGCGGCGAACGCGGCCGGTCACCAGCTGCTCATGCCGACGTGGTACCTCTACGCCGGGTCGACCTTCCCCGACTTCGGCGGGATCGTCAGCGGGGTGGACAGCTTCTCCTCGACTGCGGCGGGCACGTTCACCTCCACACCGGGCAGCTCGGGTGGCTCCGGCTTCTCCGGCGGCGGCGGCTTCTCCGGCGGCGGCGTCGGCGGCTCGAGCTCCGGATCCTGGTGAGACGGATCCGGGCGGCAACTCGCGGCGGCGACCGCGGCGACCACCCCGGGCGCGTCCCGGGCGCCCTGCCAACGGGCCTCAGCTAGCTGGCGGCCGCGTCCGTCTCGGCGGCCCTGGGGGCCTGAGGTTCCCGTGGCTGTCGGATGACCATCAGGAGGTCGCCGCCCTCCACCTGCTGCTGGGGGTCGATCGCGAGCCGTTCCACCACCCCGCCGACCGGGGCGGTGATGGACGCCTCCATCTTCATCGCCTCGATGGTCGCCACGGTGGCACCCGCCTCGACCTCCTGCCCCTCCTCGACCGTCAGCGAGACGACCCCCCCGAACGGCGCCGGGAGCTGGCCCTTGTCGGAGGGGTCGGCCCGCTCGGCCTGGCGGACGTTGACCTTGATCGACTCGTCCCGCACCTGGACGGGGCGGAGCTGGCCGTTGACGGTGCACATGACGGTTCGCATGCCCCGCTCGTCCGGCTCGGACACGGACTGCAGGGAGAGCAGGAGCCGCTTGCCCGGCTCCAGGTCGACCTCGTGCTCCTCGCCGAGGGCGAGCCCGTGGAGGAACTCCACGGTGCCGAGGGCCGAGAGGTCCGAGTACCGCTCGCGGCTGGTCTCGAACTGCTGCGTGGGGCCCGGGAAGAGGAGCCGGTTGAGGGTGCGTCGGGGGGCCGCCTCGAGGGCCGCCTCGTCCTGCTCGCTCAGCTGGGTGACGACGGCCCTGGCCGATCGCCCCTGCAGCGCCTTGCTGCGGAACGGTTCCGGCCATCCCCCCGGCGGGTCCCCGAGGTCACCGGCCAGGAATCCGATGACCGAGTCGGGGATGTCGTACTTCGTGGGGTTCTCCTCGAAGTCCGCCGGGTCGGCTTGGGCGCCGACGAGGGCGAGGGCGAGGTCACCGACGACCTTGGAGCTGGGCGTGACCTTGACGATGTTGCCCAGGATCCGGTTGGCGGCGGCATACATGTCCTCGATGGCCTCGAACTTCTCGCCGAGGCCGAGCGCGATGGCCTGCTGGCGCAGGTTCGACAGCTGGCCGCCGGGGATCTCGTGCGTGTAGACCCTCCCGGTGGGCGAGCGCAGCCCGGACTCGAAGGGCGAGTAGAGCACCCGCATCGCCTCCCAGTACGGCTCCAGGGAGCACACCGCGGCCAGGTCGAGACCGGTCTGGCGCTCGGTGCCGTCGGTGGCCGCCACGAGCGCCGACATGGGTGGCTGGCTCGTCGTGCCTGCCATCGAGGAGCTGGCGACGTCCACCGCGTCCACGCCGGCGTCGATGGCGGCCAGCAGCGTGCCCAGCTGGCCCCCGGCGGTGTCGTGGGTGTGCAGGTGGACCGGAAGGTCGAAGCGCTGCCGGAGCGCGGACACCAGGGTGCGTGCGGCGGGCGCGCGCAGCAGTCCGGCCATGTCCTTGATCGCGAGGATGTGGGCCCCGGACTCGACGATCTGCTCGGCCAGCCGAAGGTAGTAGTCGAGCGTGTACAGCCGCTCCCCTGGGCTGGTGAGGTCGGAGGTGTAGCACAGGGCCACCTCGGCGACGGCGGTCCCCGTGGTGCGGACCGCGTCGATCGCCGGGCGCATCTGCTCGACGTCGTTGAGGGAGTCGAAGATCCGGAAGATGTCGACCCCCGTGCGGGCCGCCTCCGTCACGAAGACGTCGGTCACCCGGTCCGGGTACGGCGTGTAGCCGACCGTGTTGCGCCCGCGCAGCAGCATCTGCAGCGGCAGGTTGGGCATAGCCCGACGCAGGGCCGCGAGGCGCTCCCACGGGTCCTCGGCGAGGAAGCGCAGGGCCACGTCGTAGGTCGCCCCGCCCCACGCCTCGACGCTGAACAGCTGCGGGGTGAGGCGCGCCACGTGCGGGGCCACGTGCATGAGGTCCCGGGTGCGGACCCGCGTCGCGAGCAGCGACTGGTGGGCGTCGCGGAAGGTCGTGTCCGTGACGCCGACCGCCACCTGCTCCCGCAGGGCCCGGGCGAACGCCTCCGGGCCCTGGGTGACGAGCCGGTCCCGGGCGCCGGCCGGGGGGGCCACCGCCAGGTCCGTCGCCGGGAGCTTGCCGCGGGGCGAGACATGGCTGCGGACAGGGCCGTTGGGCTGGTTGACCGTCAGCTCGGCGAGGTAGGTCAGCAGCTTGGTGCCACGGTCGGCCGGGACCCGGGAGGTCCGTAGCCAGGGCCGTTGGTCGATGAACGACGTCGTGGCCCGCCCGGCGACGAAGTCGCGGTCCTCGAGGACCGCCTGCAGGAAGGGGATGTTCGTCGCGACGCCCCGGATCCGGAACTCGGCGAGGGCGCGGCGGGCCCGCGCCACCGCGGTCGGGAAGTCACGGCCACGGCAGGTCAGCTTGACGAGCATCGAGTCGAAGTGCGCGCCGACCAGGGCTCCGACGAAGACGGTGCCCCCGTCCAGGCGCACGCCCGAGCCGCCGGCGCTGCGATAGACGGTGATCTCCCCGGTGTCGGGCCGGAACTCGTTCGTGGGGTCCTCGGTGGTGATCCGGCACTGCAGGGCCGCGCCGCGCAGGGTCACGGCGTCCTGGGAGATGCCGAGGTCGGCGAGGGACTCGCCCGACGCGATACGCATCTGGGCGGCGACGAGGTCGACGTCGGTGACCTCCTCGGTGACCGTGTGCTCGACCTGGATGCGGGGGTTCATCTCGATGAACACATAGCGCCCGTCCGGGGCGAGGAGGAACTCGACGGTGCCGGCGTTGACGTAGCCGATCGCGGTGGCGAACGCCACGGCATGGGCGCACATCTGCTCGCGCAGGTCGGGGTCGAGGTTGGGGGCCGGGGCGATCTCGATGACCTTCTGGTGCCGGCGCTGCACCGAGCAGTCCCGCTCGAAGAGGTGGACGACGTTGCCGTGCGCGTCGGCGAGGATCTGCACCTCGATGTGGCGGGGGTCGACGACGGCCTCCTCGAGGAAGACCGTTGCGTCACCGAAGGCCGACTCGGCCTCGCGCATGGCCGCCTGGAGCGCCTCGCGCAGGTCCTCGGGTCGTTCGACGCGGCGCATCCCGCGGCCGCCGCCCCCGGCGACGGCCTTGACGAAGATCGGGAAGCCAAGCTCCTGCGCCACGGACCTCAGGTGCTCGACGTCGTTGCTGGGAGGCACACTGCGCAGCGTCGGCAGACCGGCCTTGCGTGCCGCCGCGATGGCGCTCGCCTTGTTGCCGGTCAGGTGCAGCACCGCTGCCGGCGGACCGATGAAGGTCACACCTGCCTCGACGCAGGCCTCGGCGAGATCGGGGTTCTCCGACAGGAAGCCGTAGCCGGGATAGATCGCGTCGGAACCCGACTCGACCGCCGTGGCCACGATGGCTGCGGTGTCGAGGTACGCGCGGACGGGGTGTCCGGGCTCACCGATCTGGTAGGCCTCGTCGGCCTTGAGCCGGTGCTCGCTCTGGCGGTCCTCGTGGGGGAAGACCGCAACGGTCGTTGCGCCGAGCTCGGTGGCAGCGCGGAACGCCCGGACCGCGATCTCGCCTCTGTTGGCGACGAGCACCTTGTTGAACATCCACCCTCCGGGGGTCGTCCCGTGTCGGCTCGAAGCCTAACGCCGCTCCGCGCGACCTAGACTTCAGCGATGTCCACCACGTCCGACGAGCAGGGCCGGGCCGTCCTGCCGCCGCCGGCGGCACCGGGCGCGACGGGGGCGAAGGGGGCGGTCCAACGTCGGACCTTGGGCACCCTGGTCGTCACCCAGGCGCTCGGCGGAGTAGGGCTCAGCGCGGCGATCGCGATGGCGGCGCTGCTCGCAAAGGACGTCTCCGGCTCGGAGTCACTGGCCGGCCTCGCCCAGACGGGTCAGGTCCTCGGCGCCGCCGTCAGCGCCGCGTTCCTCGCCGGTTACATGTCGCGCCACGGCCGTCGTCCGGGCCTCAGCATCGGCTACGGGATCGGTGCCCTGGGCGCGGTGACGTGCGTCGTGGCCGGGGCGCTCCGCTCCTTCCCGCTGCTACTGGTCGGGGCGGTGCTGCTCGGGGCCACGACGGCAGCGAACAACCAGGCGCGGTATGCCGCGACTGACCTGTCCGTGCCGGGGCGCCGCGGGCGCGACCTCAGCCTCGTCGTCTGGGCGACGACACTCGGCGCCGTCCTCGGCCCGAACCTGGCCGGGCCGGGCGGCAGGGTTGCCGCGGCCCTGCACCTCCCGCCGATGACCGGACCCTTCCTGCTGGCCACCGTGGGCATCGCGCTCGCCGGGGCGGTCATGGCGTTCCGTCTGCGCCCGGACCCGCTGCTCACCGCGCGCGCAGTGCACCGTGCAGGCCTCGCCGCCGGGGCGACGCCGACGCCGTACCGTTCTTCCTGGCGGACGACGTGGGCCCTGGTCGCCGCCCGCCCGCTGGTGCTCGCCGCCGTGGCCGGCCTGGCCCTGACCCACGCGGTCATGGTCTCGGTGATGGTGATGACGCCCATCCACATGGACCACGGGCACTCCTCGCTCGAGCTCATCGGTCTCGTCATCAGCGTCCACATCCTCGGCATGTACGCGTTCGCGCCGGTCGTCGGCGCGGCGGTGGACCGGTTCGGCAGCACGCCGGTCCTGGGAGCGGGCGCACTCGTGCTGCTCGCCTCGCTGCTCCTCGCTGGCCGGTCGCAGCCCGGCGCCTCGTGGCCCCTCGGGGCGGGCCTGTTCCTGCTCGGACTCGGCTGGTCGATGGGGACGATCGCGTCCTCCACGCTGCTGACCACGGCCACCCCCGAGGCCAGTCGCCCCGACGTCCAGGGTGCCGCGGACATGACCGCCGGCTTCACCGCCGCTGCCGGGGGAGGGGTCGCCGGCGTGGTGGTCGGCTACCTCGGCTACCCGTGGCTGGCGGCGCTGGGCTCGATGCTGGCGCTGGGAGTCCTCGCCGTGGCGATGGTGGCTGCCCGGCATACTGCGCAGGCCATCGACCTCGCCTAGCGGTGGACGAGTGCCGCGGTGATCGGGTCCAACGGCCCGCTGGCTGTCCGGCGCGCGAAGGTGTGCGACCTTTCGGCCGGACTGGTGCCCGCGTCCGGTCCGGCCCCGCGGATCCGTGTGCGGAACCGGTGCGGCCGGGCCGCCGTCACAGGAACGTGCCGGTCGCCTCAGGGGGGGCGGCCGGCACCCGCCTGCCGCGCCGTGGCCGGGGAATGCGTTTGGAACCGTGCTCGTTGCACGACATACTGAGGGTTGTTGACAAGTGAACAGCGTGATGTGGACACCCCATGGGGGTGATCGGTTTCGACGGTGGTCGTCTGACCAGGAGAAGCGGGCCGAGGACGCACGGTTAACTCGTAAACGATCCGTGCAAACCAATAGGTGCCAATTCACAGCGCACCGACTTCACCCTCGCCGCCTGAGCGAGTCAGAAGTCCGTCAGCCTGAGGTAGTTTCCGACTCAGAGTCTGGCGTCAGCTAGGAAACTCGCTGCGCAGTCATGTTGGGGGGCTGCGTGGGACTCTTACTCAACTGGGCCTGTCAGGGAACGTGTGCGCGCGAGCCCTGGGGCCGAGAAACTCCACAGCGCACTGCGCCCGGAGAAGTCCTGGTTTCACGTCATCGGACGCGGGTTCGATTCCCGCCACCTCCACCCTTCATGAGGCCCCTGACCTGCGAAGACAGGTCAGGGGCCTTGTCCTTTTCGGGAGGGTCGCCGTGGCGCAGTTGGTGGGCCCGTCGACGGGCGCCGAAGCCCGCTGGCAGGTGCGCTGGAAGGCCAGCCGCGCGGCCTGGAAGCCGTAGCCCGGCGGCACCTACCTTCTCGAGGAGCCGAAAACCAGACGATCTCAGCGCACGGTCACCGTGTCCGACGAGGTCCGCGACGCGTTGCTCACGCGCAGCAAGGGCAAGGCCGCGGACGAGCTCGTCTTCACTACGGCAGGTGACGATTTGATGGAGCAGGCCGGAGGAGCGCCGCTGAGCCCTATAATTGTGTGCTACATTAAGTAGGTGGATCGTGCCGTCCGGTGGTTTCGCTCTGCGCGGCGCCACCGGATCGGCAAGGTCCACGCGATGCACGTGATCACGACGTGCGACCCGACGGCGGTCGCGGCGACGGACAGCGTCGACGCGCGACTCGTCTGGATCGGATCTGATGACCGCGGCATCGAGCTAGAGATCGTGGCACTGGACCTGCCCGACGCCGTGGTCGTCATCCACGTCATGCCAACCGACCTGCGGAGGTGAACCGATGACCCGCCGACCCGCCTACCGTGCCGCAGCCGACCTGCCCCAAGACGAGGAACTTCGAGACAGCAAGGGTCGCCTCGTCGATGACACATACGTGCAGTCCGCGGTCGACGACGCGATCAAGAAGGTCCGCGGTCGCGGCAGGCCGTCGCTTTCAGAGTCTGGCGAATCACCACTTCTGCGCGTGCGGATCTCCCCCGAG